>JBJOQA010000339.1:0-3462 GCA_046050225.1 Bacteroidota bacterium
ACTATCCGCCTCTGAATCTACAAATACCGGCGTTGCACCTTGATAAACAATCGGATTGGCGGATGCGGAAAACGTAAAACTTTGACAAATCACTTCATCCCCTTGCCTTACCCCTACCATAATCAGTGCCAAGTGCAGAGCTGCAGTACCGCTACTTAAAGCTGCAGCAGCCCCGGCACCGGTAAATGCCATTAAATCTTTCTCAAAATTATCTACATGAGGTCCTAATGGCGCAATCCAATTGGTATCAAATGCTTGCTGTACGTATTGTTGTTCGGTTCCGCCCATATGCGGCGATGAAAGCCAAATTTTCTCGTTCATATTATTTTCCTTTATATGCATGCTTTTATAAAAAGCTTGAATAAGCACGCAAGATAAGCATATGATTTTTTATTTATTGCACCGGTATGTATTTGCTACATCATCAAAAATCACCAAACGGTATTTTTGCATAACTTTGACGCATCCAGAATTAAATGAAACAGTTAAAAAATATACTTGGTCAAGATGCTGCTAAAAACAAGCGTGCCGTTATCCTATTTTTTGTACGCCTCTTCGTCATCTTTACCTGCTGGTTTGTATTTTATGGGTTGATTCTTGGTCCAAAAAGAACCCTCGATAAGCCCCTAACTAATTTTATCACCAACTCAGTAACGCATTGTATTAACTTGGTTTCTGCCGAAGAAAACCAAATTACCTGGGAGCCCGATAAATTTAGTAACAATCGAAATTATTTAATTAGAGACGGCCAAAAGGTGTTTGGCATTTGGGATGTATGCAATGGCATCGACCTAATGATTATTTATATAGCCGTACTTTTTTTACTGCCTTACCCATTAAAGCGAAAATTACTATTTACAGTCTCCGGCATTGTCGTAATTACGCTTGCCAATATTGTACGCGTTTTCATCCTGTATTTCATTTATTTTAAACAACGTAGCGCCTTCGACTTTAGTCATCATTATTTGTTCACCATCTTGATGTACATTTTGATATTTTACGGTTGGCTTCTTTTCACTAAAACCGGTACTAAATCACATGAATAAAGCTGCGCGCGCCTTAATCCTTTATTTGGTATCGCTGTTAGCTTTTTCGCTATTGGTGAACTTGTTTGATGTTAAATCAATTGAATTACCTTTTTCGGTTAACGGCAAAGAAAACGTAAAAATTCAAACCATGATGTCGGTGACGATTTTTGCGGGATTAATTTGCTTAAAACAACTCGTTTCCCAAAAATCTTTTCGCGTATTTGTAATCATTTATAGTTGCCTTTGGGTGATTCGTATCACCCTTTTAATTATTGCGGCCCAAATTGGATTGGTTTCTATAATGGGAAGAAATTTTCGCTTCGACCTCATCATTTTCAATTACTACGAAAATGTTTCGCGTATAGCTACACCTTTACCTTTCATTTTATATTGGTTTATCAACTATTTATTATTCGACAAAAAACAAGAAGATACCAAATCGAATGATGAATTAGAAACAACCGATTAGTTCAAAAATCGTTGTTTTAGCTCACCTAAAAATTCATGGAGCACAACATCCATCAAATGAAGATTTTCTAAACTCGGCCACCAACGCATACGAAAATCACTGATTTGGATAGCAGTATAAAAATTGGTTGGAGCAGCTATTGGATGAAATCCCAATTTTTCAAATATTTTCATTGCACGCGGCATATGAATTGCATCAGTTACTACAATTAAATTTATCCCAATTCCCTTCATAGATTTTAATGCTTCTGCTTCTTCGGCAGTTGTAAGCGGTTGATCTAAACGAATGATATTGTTAGCCGGTACGCCCATTTCCATTGCCGCCGTTCTAACCACTTCGGCTTGGGTTGCGCGACCTGGATGCAATGTTCCGCCGGAGGCGACAATTATACCACTGTCTATTAAACGATAAACCCGCAATGCCTCTAACATTCTACCCGTTGCCGCAGCACAAAGTCGAATTCCTGCCGGACGAGCCGAATCGGCACTTGTACCGCTTCCTAAAATATGAATATAGGTTGTTTGTTTACTTTTTATCGCATCCGATTTTTTAAAACAGGCGTATTTTCTTTCGATGCCGGCGGCAAGATATTGTGGCAAATAATTGGTTGAACAAGCTAAAAACACAACTATCACAATACCCACCAACCAATTAGTAGTTTTGAACCTTCCTCTTTTATAAAAGATGGCAGCCAAAATGAGTAAAACAATGAGCATCGATAAAATATTTATCTGCTCCTTGATGAGATATAATAATTGTTGCATCATGAACGAGGTACTGCAATAACTTTTTCTTTAAATCGGTAAAACACCACTTCTTCATCGCCAACAGGCTTATCTAAAGTCATGCCGGCTGCAATCTTATTTTTATTACCTATCACCACACCCGGAATGGTGGCCGAATTGATGCCGAATAAATTTTCATCGCCTACTTGGGTAAAGCCGGAGAAACAAACATTAGGACAAACAAAATTATACTTGCCCAAAATAGTATCATGCGCCACACTGCTGCGCGAATTAATTAAAGTAAAATCGCCCACTTTTACATTGGGGCCTAAATTAACACCGGGTGCAACAATTACCCCTACGCCCACTTGGGCAGTGCGCGAAATGTAAGTATCAGGATGGATAAATCCGGCAAAGGTTGCGCCTTTTTCCATTAGCCGCTCTACAATAGGTTTACGATATTTTACATTGGCAATTCCAATTAAATATTTACAAGAAGGATCTACCACATGATCACGTATACTGCCTAAAAACGGTGCACTAAACTGATACCCTTTATAACTATCCGGATTATCATCTAAAAATCCCACAATTTTTGAAGCAAAACCGGGATGCTTCCTTTGCGTGTAATCAAAATAATCATCTATTTCTGCACTATGACCACCGGCTCCAACTACAATAATTTTTTCCATAATTAAATATATTTCGTACTGGTCGATGCATAAAAAGCACGACGCATTGCGTTGCAAAACTATACAATTTGAGTGGAAATGCGGATGTATTAACGGGCTGTATAGCCACCATCCACCATTAACTGCGTTCCGGTAATCCAGCGGGCACCATCAGAGAGTAAAAACAAGCAGGCGTTGGCAACATCCTCGGGTTTACCTAAACCAAGCGGATGCAAACTAGCCACACGTTCTTTGAGCGCAGGGTTTTGACTGTAATAAGCATTTTCAGTCATGGGTGTTACAACCACACCGGGGGCAATACAATTTACCCGTATTTGCTTGGGCGCCAATTCAATGGCTAATGATCGGGCAGCCGCTAACAGCGCACCCTTCGTCATGGAGTATAAAGTTTTTGCCGACTCGCCGCTAGTTGCCATTACAGAGGTGAGAAATACAATGCTCATCCCAGCTGCATTTGCGCGCGAAGGCTTCAATAATTGCTGCGTAAGATGTAATGCAGCTACTACATTTACATTATAAAAATGCTGCATTTTATCGGTAGAAACATT
>JBJOQA010000340.1:0-2828 GCA_046050225.1 Bacteroidota bacterium
CTACCAATTCTAATTTATCAACATGGTAGCGAATTTCATCAAAGAATTTGCCTTTGATATCATCACAATAGCCAATTGCTTTTTCGCGTGTATCAGTTACATTATTTACGCGTTTACGCTCCTCAATCATATGCTTCACACCATTGCTCATCGCGCTGATATGTTTGCTGATATCTTTCAAAACACTCAATTGGTTCGCATAAGCAGATTCATCTAAACCTGCTTCTTTTAAACCACGAATATTTTCGCTGAGAATATTTTGATATTTTACCGCAGAAGGCAATACGATGGAAGTGGCCAATTCGCCCATAATTCTTGCTTCAATTTGCACCTTTTTGATATAGGCTTCTAACATAATTTCATGACGCGCCTCTAATTCAGCATGGGTATAAATTTCATTGCTTTCGAATAAGTGCTTTGATTTTTCGGTAATGTAAGCATCCAATGCCAATGGCGTTGTTTTTACATTTGGCAAACCTCTGCGTGCAGCTTCGGCAGCCCATTCTTCGCTATAGCCGTCACCTTCAAACAATACCGTTTTACTTTCAACGATATATTTTTGAATGATGTGCATAATAGCAATTTCTTTTTTATCGCCTTTTTCAATTAACGCATCTACATCTTTCTTAAACTGCTTTAACGTATCAGCAACGATTGTATTTAGAACTGTCATCGCATTAGCACAGTTTGCAGAAGAACCTACGGCACGGAATTCAAATTTATTACCGGTGAATGCAAAAGGAGAAGTACGGTTACGATCGGTATTATCCAACATCAATTCCGGAATGGTTTTGTGGATATCCAATTTCAACATGGCTTCATCTTGCTCATCAAATTTACCACCTACGCGGGTTTCAACTTGATTTAAAACTTCAGTAAGGTATTTACCAATGAAGATTGAAATAATGGCAGGAGGCGCCTCGTTTGCACCCAAACGGTGATCGTTACCTGCACTTGCAATAGAAGCACGCAATAATTCAGCATAATCATGAACAGCTTTGATTGTATTTACAAAGAAGGTCAAGAACATTAAATTGGTTTTAGGCGTTTTGCCCGGTGCCAATAAGTTTACGCCGGTATCAGTGGCAATACTCCAGTTATTATGTTTACCACTACCGTTAATTCCGGCAAATGGTTTTTCGTGTAATAAAACACGTAAGCCATGACGCTTGGCAACACGGGTCATCACATCCATCAATAAAGTGTTGTGATCAACTGCTAAGTTTGCCTCTTCAAAAATAGGTGCACACTCAAATTGAGAAGGCGCCACCTCATTATGGCGTGTACGTAAAGGAATACCTAATTTGTAAGATTCAGCTTCAAAATCACGCATAAATGCATAGATTCTTTCAGGAATCGCACCAAAATAATGATCTTCTAATTGCTGTCCTTTAGCCGGTGCATGACCAAAAACCGTACGGCCGGTCATAATTAAATCCGGACGTGCGTTAGCCAATCCTTCATCAATTACAAAGTATTCTTGTTCCCAGCCTAAAGTTGCAGTTACTTTTGTTACGTTTTTATCAAAATATTGAGCAACGTCAACAGCAGCTTTATCCAAAGCAACCAATGCTTTAATTAAAGGCGTTTTTGCATCTAAAGATTCGCCGGTGTATGAAACAAAAATGGTTGGTACACATAATGTTTTACCTTGACCAATTTCCATTATAAACGCAGGAGAAGAAGGATCCCAAGCGGTATAACCTCTTGCTTCAAAAGTTGCGCGTAATCCACCTGAAGGGAAAGAAGAAGCATCCGGTTCTTGTTGAATTAAGGCAGCGCCTTCAAACTCTTCAATAGGCGTTCCATCTCCTTTTAATGTAAAAAATGAATCATGTTTTTCAGCCGACATATCAGTTAATGGCTGAAACCAGTGCGTATAATGCGTAACTCCTTTACTTTCGGCCCAAGCGCGTAAACCATTGGCAATTTGATTACCCATGGCACGATCGATTTTTTTGCCGTTTTTAATAGAAGCTACCAAACTTTTATAAGCTTCATCACTCAAAAATTGACGTGCAACTTTTAAAGTGAAAACATTTTCTCCAAAAATAGATGTGATTTTAGTTGAACCTTTCACATTCACTTCTTTGTATGCCTGCAAATTGTCGATGGCCTTAAAACGTAATGACTGCATATTTATATGATTTTGACAGCGAAAATAACAAATCAAAACCAAATAATTCAATTATTTTTCCACAAACACTCATTTTTTTGTAGAAAAACAGCCAAAAATAAAATATAGAATTTATTTTAATTTATTTATTACGATTTAAACCTAACTAACAAAGGGGTAATGATAAAAGGAAGTAAAAAGGAGCGATACCGAACGATAGCTCCCAATATCGGAACTGTATAGCCGATTAACAATAACACAATTACACTCATTAGTAAAAAAACGGGGCCTAATGGATAAAATTTTTGATCAGATTTTTTAAGTATCGTATAAAAAAACAACACCCAATAAAAGAGTATTTCAAAAATAAAGGGCGCTAATTGCCAACTAAGTGAAAGATCATTGAAAAACGGCCTAAATAATGCATGCTGAATGGCTTCAGGAAAGACTTTTATGAATGAGGTTCCGGTAGGCTGCAAAGCTGTTAATTGAATGGCCGTATTTGCGCCATCTAATTGCAAAAAATCGCTTTGCTTTTGCTGAACCAACTTGGGCAAGTCTAATGAAGGTATCCAAACGCGTGCTCCCCAAAAAACAAAAATGAGCACAAAAAAGGAAATTCCAACAACCGGCCAAGCGCGCCATTTAAACCTTACTACCATTGCATAACTCACTAATGCCGGCACTATTGCCAATAACATATAATTACGCA
>JBJOQA010000341.1:0-6609 GCA_046050225.1 Bacteroidota bacterium
CTGCCTTCCATATAAACACTTTGCACGGCAGCTAATTTTTCCTTGCCACCTCTAGCCAATGTATATTTGTCAATAATTTCATCTGCTGTTTGCGCAATTGCAAATAAAGGTGTGGCACATATCAAACTAATGGCAACCTTTTTCATGATCTGTTTCATATAATTCTAATTTATTCGAAAGATAGGTCAAAAATAACTTTAATTTTTTTTCAATGATTTCCGCATAACCATTAACTTTCTCCACTCATCCAAAATGAAGGTTTAATTATGACAGTACAATTTCATGCCAATATTGTTGATATCCCCAACAGAAAAATTTTTGAGGGTATTTTAGATGTTAAAGAAGGTAAAGTTTTTCAAATTTCCGAAAAAGGACCTGTCAAATACGAACTGCCATTTTTACTTCCCGGCTTTGTAGATAGTCATGTACATGTTGAAAGTAGCATGTTGGTACCCTCCGAATTTGCCCGTTTGGCAGTGGTACATGGTACAGTAGGCACCATTTCCGATCCGCACGAAATTGCCAATGTGTGTGGTATCGCCGGTGTAAATTATATGATTGAAAATGGCAAAACGGTTCCCTTTAAATTTCATTTTGGTGCACCAAGCTGCGTACCCGCTACCATATTTGAAACTGCAGGTGCTTCCTTAGATGCTGATCAGGTAAAGTTATTATTGGAAAATGATGATATCTATTATCTGAGCGAAATGATGAATTTTCCGGGTGTTTTATTTGAGGATGAACAGGTGATGAAAAAAATTGCGGCATCTCATGCCATTGGTAAACCTGTTGACGGACATGCACCCGGCTTAAGAGGAGCCGATGCAAAAAAATATATTTCAGCCGGAATCAGCACCGACCACGAGTGTTTTACCTTAGAAGAAGCCCTTGAAAAAATTAGCTATGGCATGAAGATTTTAATTAGAGAAGGAAGCGCCGCCAAGAATTTTGAAGCACTTATTCCGCTGCTCGCGGATTATCCGAATCAAATTATGTTTTGTAGTGATGACAAACATCCCGATAGTTTAGAAGAAGGCCATATTAACGACTTGTGCGCACGAGCCGTTGCAAAAGGCATCGATCTATTTCATGTTTTACAGGCTGCCTGTATCAATCCGGTTAAACATTATGGTATGCGCATCGGACTATTGCAGCCCGGCGATACGGCAGATTTTGTTTTGGTGCAAGACCTCACGAATTTTAAGGTGATTAGTACTTGGATTGACGGCTTGTGTGTAGCACAAAATGGCAAAGCAACATTTGATCCGGCTACCGCCTCCACGATCAATCAATTTTCATGTTCACCTATTAACGAAACGGCATTGACTATGCCATTTAATGGTGAAGTAAACATTCCGGTAATTGAAGCCTTAGACGGACAATTAATCACGAATAAAATTTTATTAGCGCCAACTATTCAAAATGATTGTATGGTGAGCGACCCAACAAAAGACCTACTAAAAATGGTGGTGGTGAATCGTTATTTTGAAGCACCCATTGCCAAAACATTTGTAAAAAACTTTGGGTTGCAAACCGGCGCCTTGGCTAGTACCGTTGCACACGACAGTCATAATATTATTGCCGTAGGTGTTGATGATGCTAGTTTAAGCAAAGCCATTAATGCGGTTATTGCCGCTGAAGGGGGAATTGCAGCCGTTTCAAACGGAATAGCACATTGTATTGGTTTGCCGGTTGCAGGTTTAATGACCAATCAAAATGGCTATGAAGTTTCGAAGCAATATACGCTGCTCGACAATATGGTAAAAGATGAATTAAAATCTACTTTACGCGCTCCTTTTATGACACTTTCATTTATGGCGCTATTAGTAATTCCGCATTTAAAATTAAGTGATAAGGGGCTTTTTGACGGCGATACGTTTAGTTTTGTTTAAGCTTCGCAAACAAACCGTTTATTCATCGGTTTTTGCAGCCAAAACTCGAAGGGAAACACTATCGGTTCCTTTGGGGGCATATTGTTTTATTTTGAAATCAACCTCATCACCAGGGCCAATTTTTTCGTAAATCGTTTCGTGATCTTTTTCTAATAAAGTGCCGGTTTTGCTGAAAAAAGAATATTCCACATCGATATCTTTATAACTACAAACAGTAGCTTTATTTTTAAGCAAACCTTTGATAACTGTTTGACCGATTAAATTGTGTTTATCTTTTCCGGAAACTGATAAAAAACGTGTTGGATTTTTCTTTTCACGTTCTTCTAATGTTTCTTTGGCCTTTTCGTAATTGGCTGTTTCCTTTTGTTCTTTTTGTTCCTTTTTATCTGCAGTACTGCAGGAAACGGCAAAAACAACTAAACAAGACAATAGAAAAATATTACGTTTCATTTCTTAATTTTTAAGGTTTTGCAAATATGCATTATTGAAATTATTTCACCTACACAAGATGTTAAGCGGTAAATTTTAAGCCCCTAACCATAATGCACCACCGATGGTATTTCTTTCGGCACCGGTTACGGTTTTTAACGCCGTTACCTCTTCGCGCCAGCGTAAAATACCTAACAAGCCCATGATTAAAGCCTCTTTGAATAAAACCGTATTATCATCCGGCACAACTAACTGAATAGCTGATGTTTCCAAGGTTTGCTTTAATTTATTTATTAAAAAAGTATTCAATGCGCCGCCACCGGTTACGAGCAATGGTTGCTGCGTTAAATCAGCGTCGGCATAGGTTTGAACGGTACTTGAAATAATTTTTGACAAGTGTTCGATATAAGTTGCCAATTGATCAACAGCACTTAATTGAAAAGTTTCCATTAAAGGAATCACCGTTTGTTTGCTAAATGAATTGGCCAAGGATTTTGGAGCCGCTTTTGAATAAAATTCAAGCCGATCCAATGCCTGCAGTAATGGTTCATGCACCTGTCCGCTTGCGGCTAATTTTCCTCCATCATCAAATGGGAAACCCATTAAGTTGGCAAAATGATTGAACACTTGATTGGCAGCAGCAATATCAAAAGCTAAAACATTTTCATTTTGATGAATACTTATATTGGCAATCCCCCCCAAATTGAGCAACATGGGATATTGGGCAAACAGCAATCGCTCGCCCATTGGTACGATTGGCGCCCCCTGCCCTTTAACCGCCACATCCATAGCACGTAAATCAGATACCACAGGCAATTGCGTTATGGCTGCAATAGAAGCGCCATCGCCGAGTTGACAAGTTGTATAAAGATTTGGCTCGTGAAAAGTGGTATGGCCATGACTTGCAATTACATGAACTTGGTGAGCAAGCTGATACTTTGCTATAAATTGATTTATCAAGTCCCCTAAAAATCTTCCATATCGGGTATGCAATAATTGATAGTTACGTGCATTCAAATCCACCGCATTGGCTAAGTCTTGCTCCCATTGGGCTGAATAAGGAAATGTTTCGGCTATTAATAACTCATATTGCCATTTACCACCGGTTTCGGTATAGGTAGCAAAGGTAATATCTACTCCATCCATTGAACTGCCACTCATTAACCCAATTGCTTGATATCTCATAGAGGTAAAAATATTTACATTTTTAATAGCACAAAAATTTCATTAAAAATCTATGGAATGCGCCTTTGAAATAAGTAAGAATGGGTTTTAATTGCTAAATTTACAGTTTGAAGAAACTCAGTTACACCTACAATAGGCTTGCATGATTGGTGAAAACTCCATTTAGGCAGCTTATTTTACGCCCATGCTATTGAGTTTCAGCTAAATAATTCATTAAGAAATCAGTTTCAAAAAAGTATTCATGGTAATTAATCTAAGCGACCAGCATTCTCTGGTAAGTAATTGGATCAGCGAGTTACGCAACGTTGATGTTCAGAACGATCGAATGAGATTTAGGAGAAATCTGGAAAGAATTGGTGAAGTTGCTGCCTACGAAATTAGCAAAACCTTGCCTTGGGAAGAACAAGCCATCAATACCCCTTTGGGCATTTCCAATTGTAAAGTATTATCGCAACAACCGGTTTTGGCAACTATTTTAAGAGCCGGATTAGGTATGCATAATGGCTTGTTGAATTATTTTGACAAAGGTGAAAATGCCTTTATCAGTGCCTACAGAAAACATCGCCCGGATGGGAGTTTTGAGATTAGTTTAGAATACATGAGCTGTCCTGAAATTGAAAATAAAACGGTAATTGTGAGTGATCCAATGATTGCAACAGGTGCATCTTTGGTAAAAGCTATTCAATATTTAAAAGAAGAGGGTGAAATTCGTGATTTACACATCGTTTGTGCGATTGGCTGCACAGTTGGTATTGAATATGTACTGCGCGCCGAACCTAAAGCTACTATTTGGTGTGGGGATATTGATGATGAATTAACGGCCAAGGGATATATCGTTCCGGGTTTAGGAGATGCGGGTGATTTAGCATTTGGCCAAAAAATGCAATCCTAAACCAACTAAAATTTGTTAAAAATCTAGTTATTAACAAAAAAAATCATCCAAAGTGCAGCATTTTATCGTAAATGCTTATCTTTAAAAATCAGAACCGTTAAACGATGAAAAAAATATTCGCGATCCTACTTACTCATGCATTTCTGTTTACCGTACATGCGCAGGATCCCCACTTTTCTCAATTTTTTGCTTCACCGCTAACTTTGAACCCGGCTTTTACCGGTAAGTTTGATGGTACATGGCGCGTTGCAGTAAATCACAGAGACCAATGGCCTTCTATTCCAAAAGCATACGTTACCACTAGTGGATCGTTGGATTTTGGCATCATGCAAGGAAAATTACCTAAGGGTGATGTATTTGGAATTGGGGTATCTGGCCTAAGTGATCAAAGTGCAGATGCTGCATTAAAATTAAATTATGGTTCACTTTCTTTAAGCTACCATAAAGCATTGGATGAAAATGGCTATAATACAATTGGTGCCGGGTTTCAGGCTACTTATAGCAGCGCCTTGTTAGATCGTAGCAAACTAACCTTTGAAGACCAATTAACTTCAAATGGTTTTACCGGTACTACCAGCGAAACATTTGCTAACGGAACTAGTCAGAATTACACCGACATGAATGCGGGTGTTTTATATTCCGGTTCAACTAACGGTATTAACAACTATTATTTTGGTGTTTCTCTTTATCATATTAACAAACCTAGTTTAAGTTTTATTGATAAAACCTGGAATTTAGCCTCACGCCTAACTGTTCATGGTGGTGGTTCCTTTCCTATCAACGATAACTTGATGTTTAATGCTTCTGCTATTTATCAATCGCAAAACAAAGCGAGTGAGATTGTTTTTGGCGGCGCTGTTTCTGCAAACTTAAATGCCGATTATCAAAATCCAACAGCCGTTTATTTTGGATCTTGGGTGCGTATGAATGATGCTATTATTCCTTACGTTGGTATTGAAATTAATGGTTTACGAATTGGCGCTAGTTACGATATCAATACCTCTAGTTTAAAATCTGCAACTAATAGTCGCGGTGGTTCCGAATTCTCTTTAATCTATATTCGCCGTCCGGCGGAAGTGGTGGGTATTCCTTGTCCTCGTTTCTAATTGTTAAGAAGAATATTTGAAAAGACCGGTTTATCCGGTCTTTTTTGTTTTTCCGTTTCCGTAAACGAATTTCCCGATTCGGTTTAGCTACAAAAATCAAATGTTAGAGTTTTGCATTATCAAAATTAACCTAACTGATGAAAAGATTATGTAGCCCTTTAAAAGCGACTGTTTATGTATGTTGTTTTTTGTTACCCTGTAGTTTAAGTGCTCAAAAAGCACATACCACCACCGATACCTTTCCTACGCGTTATTTAAGTAATATCACCGTTGTAGGTAGAAATTCGGTTTCAGATATCCATCAACTTCCCGAAATTGTTGGAACATCTATTTATGCCGGAAAAAAGAGCGCCTTAATTGTAATGGATAATGTACAAGGCAATGTAGTAAACAATAATATGCGTCAAATCATGGCTAAAGTACCCGGAATTCATATTTGGGAAAGCGATGGTAGCGGCATTCAAATTGGCATTGCAGCGCGCGGCTTAAGTCCTAACAGAAGTTGGGAGTTTAATATTCGTCAAAACGGCTATGATATTTCGGCCGATCCTTATGGTTATCCGGAGGCTTATTATAATCCACAATTGCAAGCTGTTCAACGTATTGAAATTATCCGCGGACAGGGAAGTTTACAATATGGTCCGCAGTTTGGCGGCATGGTGAATTATATTTTACGTAATGGCAGTGAAATTAATAAGCCATTTCAATTTGAAACACAACAAACCGTAGGTAGTAACGGCCTTTATAATTCTTACAATGCTATAGGAGGTGAAAACAAAAAAGTACATTACTATGCATTTTTTGACCATCGCAATGCAGCCGGTTGGCGCCAAAACGGAAGCTATTTTACCAATAACGGCTTTGGTACCATCACCTATAAAATAACGCCCAAATGGGCCTTAACTGCCGAAGTTATGCATGCACATCAGCGCAGCCAACAACCCGGAGGATTAACTGATGCTGATTTTAATAAGGATCCGCAGGCAAGTACTCGCTCTAGAAACTGGTTCAATATTCGTTGGACAACCTTTAGCATCATTAATGATATTCAGTTTAATCAGCATACACGTTTAAATATCAAATTATTTGGAATCGCCGGCAACAG
>JBJOQA010000342.1:0-2745 GCA_046050225.1 Bacteroidota bacterium
CTTCAGATAAGGCATGATCGCTATCATAACCAATTTGGGTAGGTAAATCAAACGCCACGCTCAATCCACTTACGCCTTGTGATAACAAATAATGATAACGCTTGTTGCTTTCTTCCGCCGTGCTAAAACCGGCATACTGCCGCATCGTCCATAACTTACCGCGATACATATCCGGTTGTACACCCCTGGTATAGGGGAATGCTCCCGGTAATTCATTAATGTTTTCAGGCAAATCAGCCTGTGTATATAATGTTTTGATTTCGATTCCGGAATCGGTAAATTTTTTGTTATCCATGGCAGCTGAATTTTATGTAAAATATCGTCTATTTAAAAACGTTAGATAATGCTATTTTAATATTTTCTTGGCTTCAATTTGTAACGCATCCATTACAATTGTACTTAATTCTGCATTACTGGTACTGGCATATTCCAATAATCGCTTACTGAGTTCTATCCCATTGGCTTGAGAGGGTAAACCGGCAGCAATTTGATTAATGATATAGATATTTTGATCTCTCAAATTGCAAATGGCTTTCCACATATCCGGGGCTACATATACTTGCTGACTTACATTGTATTCATATTCGGTGCGAATGGTTTCTAAAAGCGTTAATTGCAAACTCAATACATTCATGTCGTTATAAGGAATACGGGTAACCAAATTTTTCAACGAGGCGCGCTCGGCAAATAATGTTAATCGTTCATAAGCTTGTAATTGCAGTTTCATCGCTTCATTGTTAATGCCAATACGCTCTTTAATCTCATCCTTTAAACCTTTAAATTCGGCTAACAACCAAGCAATAGCGATAAAAAATACAAATAAAATAGCTGCTTGAATTTCTTGAAAAACAATCTGTAATAACATAGTTGGTTTGATAAGTTCTTTACAAAAGTACAACAATTGAGAAGCAATTTTTCCTGCTTTCGCAAAAGGCTTAACGAAAGGTTACTTTTAATTATTTCTATCTTTGCATAGTAAAAAGGAAATTATGGATACAATAACAACTGCTCCGGTAAGTTTTACCGTTTCAGCTATCGACGAATTAAAACGTTTAATGTCGGAAGAAGGCTTCGATCATCAACTACGCTTACGTGTAGGTGTAAAAGGCGGAGGATGCAGTGGAATGACTTATGTGCTTGGTTTTGATCAACCAACCGATAAAGATGAAGCGTTTGAAATTGAGGGAGTTGCATGTATCATGGAAAAATCACATGGCATTTACCTAATGGGGATGGAAGTAGATTGGCAAGGAGGCCTTAATTCACGCGGATTTACTTTTAATAATCCCAATGCTTCCAAAACTTGTGGTTGCGGTACCTCATTCGCAGTATAAAGCCCAATAAGACATTTTAAAGCCGTTTTGATACCATCGTGTCAAAACGGCTTTTTTTATCGTATAAGCATTACCATGCCCTTTAGCGGTGTTTTCCTGAAACCGTCATTTAAATAAATGAGATAGGCATAAGCACCAATGGGTTGGCGTTCATTTTTATATTTTCCATCCCAAGGTTGCGTGTATCCTCTGCTTTGGTAAATGAGCTGTCCATATCGGTTAAAAATGGATACCTCACAATTGGGCAATGCATCCAATCCAAAAATATTCCAACGGTCGTTGATTCCATCACCATTCGGGCTAAAAGCACTGGGTACGAATACCTCGGATAATACATTTACCCTTACACTGTCTTTGCCAATGCAACCATTTACATCTGTAACCGAAATTGTGTACAATGTAGTTACAGTGGGTGCTGCAACGGTTTGAAGCTGGTTGGGTTGTAACAAGCCCGTAGTAGGTAACCAAGAAATTACATTGGGTAAACTGCTGCTGCTAGCAACCAATTGCACTGAACTTCCGGTCATGATATTTTTATCCGGACCTGCATTTACAACCGGAGCGGGATGCACCAATATGGTTTGTTCAGCAAAATTGCTACAACCGTTTGTTGCTGTGTAGGTATATCTGATAAGTTGATTACCCGGTGAAACAACGGAAGGCGTAAATTGACTTGCTGTTACTCCATTACCGCTAAACACACCGGTTCCGCCGCTAGGATTTCCGCTTGCGGTTAAATTAATGGTTGGTTGATATTGACAAACAGGGGATATTGTGGCAAAGCTAACCGTAGGGGTAGGTAATATCGAAACTTGCAAACTATCTGTTTTGCTGCATCCATTGGCCACAACCGTTAACTTATACCAACCGGCATCTATTAATTGCACATTGGTTTTGCTAGGATTCTGTTGGTTTGCGGCAAAGCCGGATGGACCGGTCCAAGTGTAGGTACTCCCTGCAAGCGTATTGGTATTGGTGAATTGTAAAGTTTGTCCGGTACAAACAGGTAAGTTGCTTGTAAAAGCTGCATTAGGTATTGGATTAACCACAACTTCTACCGTATCCTTATGTGTACAACCGTTTAATAAAGCAGTTAAAATATAACTTCCTTGTTGATTAACCGGTATGGCATTAATAAGCGGCGATTGCTGGGCACTGCTATATCCCGCAGGTCCGCTCCAGCTAAAGCTCGTTCCGGCCAAGGTATTTGCACCGGTTAATTGTAAATTTTGTCCTGCACATAATGGTGTATTGGCACTAGCTTGTGCATTGGGTATTGGCTTCACAACCACCGTTACAGTGCCGGTTGCATTAGGGCATCCAACCGCACTTACAGTAAGTTGATAGTTACCTGAATTGTTCACACCGGCATTTAGAATAACAGGATTATGAATGGCACTCGTAAAGCCAT
>JBJOQA010000343.1:0-3753 GCA_046050225.1 Bacteroidota bacterium
ATTATCGCAATCAATTAAAAGAATTGTTTACACAATACGGCAAAATTGTTGAAATGTGGTTTGATGGGGCAAATGGCGGCGACGGCTATTATGGTGGTAAAAATGAAAAAAGAAAAATTGATGGAAGTACTTATTACGATTGGCCCACAACCATAAAACTCGTTCAAAAAATGCAAAAGGATGTGGTGTTTTTTAGTGATGCCGGTCCGGGTGTTAGATGGGTAGGCAACGAAAGTGGATTTGTAAATGAAACAAACTGGAATACCATTTCTACCGATACGCTTTATGCCGGCAAAGCCGGAATAGAAAGTTTACTGAAC
Source organism: Bacteroidota bacterium (assembly GCA_046050225.1). Lineage (GTDB taxonomy): Bacteria > Bacteroidota > Bacteroidia > Chitinophagales > Chitinophagaceae > Ferruginibacter. The sequence continues at coordinate 321 of JBJOQA010000343.1, forward strand.
ACCGGTTCGCCGGATGGCAAACAATGGATTCCTGCTGAAGTAGATGTTTCAATCAGACCCGGATGGTTTTGGCATGAAAATGAAAACAGTAAAGTAAAAACACCTGAAGAACTTTTTAATATCTATCTTACTTCGGTAGGAAGAGGCTCTACCCTATTACTCAATATTCCTCCCGATAAAAGAGGACTCATTCACGAAAATGATTTGAAAGCTTTGTATGGATTCAAACAAATACTCAATCAAGAATTTGCTATTAACAAAGCATTGAAAGCAAAAGTAACAGCAACGAATACACGAGGAAATAATGCAAATTATTCAGCAGCAAATATTACAGACAACAACACCAATTCTTATTGGGCAACAGATGATGAAAAAACTACCGGAAGTTATACCATTCATTTAAACAAGCCACAAAGCATAAAATATGTGGTTGTACAAGAATATATTCAACTTGGACAAAGAGTAAAAGCATTTACTATAGATGTGTGGCAAAACAACAATTGGGTAAATGTTGCTTCAAGCAGCACTATAGGTTATAAAAAAATAGTAAAATTCGCTCCGGTAGAAACCAATAAAATTCGCATTAACATTACCGATGCAAAAGCTTGTCCGGTAATTTCAAACACCGCCATTTATTAATTCAATTATGAAGAAGCATGTACTCTACAGCCTTTGTTTAGTTCTATCCTTGGTAGTATTTAAAACGCAAACATCTGCGCAACAAAATAGTTTTGAAATAAAAAATGGTCAATTTCTTTATAACGACCAACCTATTCAAATACATTCAGGTGAAATGCATTTTGCTCGAATTCCCAAAGCCTATTGGCGACACCGATTAAAGATGTTGAAAGCACTAGGCTTGAACACGGTTGCCACTTATGTTTTTTGGAACTATCATAATACGGCTCCGGGTAAGTGGGATTTTGAAACCGATAATAGAGATATTCAAACATTTATAAAAACCGCTCAAGAAGAAGGTTTGTTTGTAATTCTACGACCCGGTCCCTATGCCTGTGCCGAATGGGAATTTGGTGGTTACCCTTGGTGGTTACTAAAAGATACTAATATTGTTATTCGTACTTATAACCAACCATTTTTAGATTCCTGTAAAAATTATATCCATCAACTCGCCAAACAAATCAAACCATGGTTGATAAAAAACGGCGGACCGATTATTATGGTTCAGGCTGAAAATGAGTTTGGTTCTTATGCCGCCCAACAAACCGGTATACCCAAAGAACAACACAAAAAATATAATCGAGCGATTCTCTCTTTATTAAAAGAAAGTGGCTTGGATGTTTCATTTTTCACATCAGACGGCAGTTGGTTATTTGTTGATGGATCATTACCCGGTATATTACCAACAGCCAATGGAGAAGACAATATTGACAATTTGAAACAGGCAGTAAACAAATACCATAACAATGAAGGTCCCTATATGGTTGCTGAATTCTATCCCGGTTGGCTACATCATTGGGGTGAACCTTTCCCGGAAGTGACTACAGATGCCGTTGTTAAGCAACTAGATGTTTTCTTAAAAAACAAAGTGAGTTTTAATATTTATATGGTGCATGGCGGCACCAACTTTGGTTTTACATCAGGCGCCAATTATGATAAGGAACACGACATTCAACCTGATCTCACCACCTATGATTATGATGCGCCAATTAGTGAGGCCGGCTGGGCAACACCTAAGTACTTAGCCATTAGAAATTTAATGCAACAATATAGTACTCAGCCATTACCTGCTATTCCTTCTCCCATACCGGTTATACAGATACCCAGTATCCGATTTTCCAAATCTTCAAACTTGTTTGATTTAATCAAAACTATCAAACCGGAAATTGCTAGCGAGGTACTTTCTATGGAAGACCTAAATCAACCCAATGGCTATGTACTATATAGCAAACAATTTACGCAGCCAATTCAAGGTGAATTAAATCTTAAAGGGTTAAGAGATTTTGCCATTGTTTATGTAAACAAAAAACAAGTAGGCGTATTAAATAGAATGTACAATCAATATAGCTTACCAATTGATATCCCGTTTAATGGAACACTAGATATTTTGGTAGAGAATATGGGTCGTATTAATTACGGTGCTGAAATTATTAGAAATAAAAAGGGTATTATTTCGCCGATAAAAATCAATGATTATGCTATCAGCGGCAATTGGAAAATGTATCGTTTACCATTTGACACAGTTCCTACGCTGAATAATAAATCAACGGCTGTATTAAAAAATCCGGCACTCTATTCAGCATCTTTCACAGTAGATAAAATTGGCGATATTTTTTTACAAATGAAAAATTGGGGTAAAGGAATTGTAATTGTTAATGGCTACAATATTGGCCGATACTGGAATGTAGGTCCTCAACAAACTTTGTATTTACCCGGTTCACTTCTTAAAAAAGGGAAAAATAGCATCCAAGTATTTGAGCAATTGAATCAAATACAAAACCCTGTAATTGAAAGTGTAACCACACCTGTTTTGAAAACATTGCAATTAGAAAAAAATCAACACTAACTTTTCAAATGAAAAAATACTTCATCACAATACTTGCGCTGCAGTTGCTCTGCGCTGATTCATTTGCCCAACAGCCTCAACACTTAAATGCAGTATTGCCTGTAGAAAAAAGAGTAAGCAGTTTATTGCAGCAACTTACGTTGGAAGAAAAAATTAGTTTATTAGGCTATCGAAGTAAAGAAGTAAAGCGACTCAATATACCCGCTTACAATTGGTGGAACGAGGCTTTGCATGGAGTGGCGCGTGCCGGAGAAGCAACTGTTTTTCCGCAAGCCATCGGGATGTCGGCCACCTTCAATGATCAATTAATGCAAGAAGCGGCTTCCGCCATTTCTACAGAGGCCCGTGCAAAAAATAATTTAGCCGTAAAACAAAACAGAAGATTACAATATATGGGCATTACATTTTGGTCGCCCAATATTAATATTTTTCGCGATCCACGCTGGGGACGTGGACAAGAAACTTATGGTGAAGACCCTTATTTGACAGCACAAATGGGCGTTGCCTTCATCAAAGGATTACAAGGCAATCATCCACATTATTTAAAAACCGCAGCATGTGCTAAACACTTTGCTGTACATAGCGGTCCGGAAGCAACACGTCATACATTTAATGCGATCGTGGATGAAAAAGATTTGCGCGAAACCTACTTATATGCATTTAAAAAATTGGTAGATGCCGGTGTTGAATCCATTATGTGTGGTTATAATCGCTTGAACGATGAACCTTGCTGTACCAGCAATACCTTGCTGAAAAAAATATTAAAAAATGAGTGGAAGTTTAAAGGCCATATCGTTACAGATTGTTGGGCTTTGGAAGATATTTGGTTACGACATAAAGTTTTAGAAAACAGTACCCTCGTTGCAGCAGAAGCCATTAAAGCAGGTATTAATCTGGATTGTAGCAATC
>JBJOQA010000344.1:0-3658 GCA_046050225.1 Bacteroidota bacterium
TTTCAATTAAATCTGCACCGTGTTGATGTAATGCGCGAATCACTTCCATCGTTGATGCCAACTTCGGAAACCCTGCCGTGCAGTACATATTCAATACTTCTTTTGATTTGCGATTAAATAAGCGTTGTAATCGCCCCTCTCTAATATTTATAAACATATCCTTTCGTCCTTTAAACTTAAAACATCCTTATTGATATGGCACCACCATAATATCAGTACCGTTTACCAACAAATGATGATAAGCGGGTTTTACATCTAAATCTAGCGTATGTTTCAGCATTTCCTTTGGCCCTTTCTTTTCATCAAAAACTACAATTAAACTATCTCCTTTTCTATCAATGTGATATTCTTTTCCCGTAAATCCTACAGGTACACATTCAAAAAATTCATAGCGTTCGCCACTAATATTAGAAAGCATTTTTATGGGGCGATCGCGATCATCGCAAGCACCGGCTTTTTCAAAAGCGATAGTATGTTTTAGAAAACTATCCTGACAAGAAACCAATCCTGCTGCAAGCAGAAAAGCAATTGCATATTTCATATTATATATATTTCATGTATGTCGCTAAATCCTTATCCCCTCTGCCACTAAGGCAAACCACAACCCGATCAGTGTTTTTAAATTCGATTTTGTTAAGGGCGGCCAATGCATGCGCCGTTTCCAATGCCGGAATAATTCCTTCTGTTTTACTTAATTCCATGGCTGCAACTATTGCTTCCTCATCGGTAGCGCTGGTAAAATAACCTCGTCCGGATTGGAACAGGTGCGCATGTAAGGGCCCGATGCCGGGATAATCTAATCCCGCCGAAATACTATGCGGCTCAATTACTTGCCCATCAGCAGTTTGCATTAATAAACTTTTACTTCCATGTAAAATACCCGGCTTCCCTAATTGTGTTGTTGCGGCTGACTTGCCTGAATAAACGCCTTCACCTGCGGCTTCTACGGCTACTAACTGAACAGTAGGCTCGTGCAAATAATGAAAAAAGGCGCCGGCTGCATTGCTACCGCCACCCACACAAGCTACCACATGGGTAGGCAAAGCAGAACCGGTAGCTTCCAATAATTGTTGTTTAATTTCAGCACTAATCACACTTTGAAAACGTGCCACCATATCGGGATAAGGATGTGGCCCTACCACACTTCCAATGATGTAATGCGTATCATTAGGATGGTTAATCCAATCGCGAATAGCCTCATTGGTAGCATCTTTCAAGGTTTTACTACCGCTAGTAGCCGGCACTACTGTAGCGCCCAACATTTTCATACGCGCCACATTGGGTGCCTGGCGTTCAATATCTTTTTCGCCCATGTACACGATACACTCCAATCCCATTAAAGCACATACCGTTGCAGTTGCTACCCCATGTTGCCCAGCACCGGTTTCGGCAATGATGCGTGTTTTATTTAACCGTTGTGCCAATAATATTTGACCGATGGTATTATTGATTTTATGTGCACCGGTATGACATAAATCTTCTCGTTTGAGCCAAACTTGCGTACCTAATTTTTTACTCAGGCGTTCAGCCAAAAATAAAGGCGTGGGGCGCCCAACATAATCTTTCAACAATTGTTGAAAGGCATGTTGAAAGCTAGGCTCATGAATAATTTGTAAATATTGGGTACGCAATTCTTCCACATTGGGATAGAGCATTTCGGGGATATAAGCACCACCATAATTTCCGTAATAACCTTGTTCATTCACACTAAAATTGGCAGCAATAGCTGTAGTAGCTTCCGACATAATCACTAATTTAATTCATTCAAAATAAAAAGTACTAATTGTACAAATCCTTACAATAGTTTTAACAGCAGCCGCTTTGCGGATGATTAATCTAAAATCAATTCTAGAAATTTCAAATCCAGCCATCGATCAAATTTTTTGCCCACTTGTTTAAAATGCGCCACTTCCACAAACCCAAAATATTGATGCAATTGAATACTGGCTTGATTATCGGCATCAATACCTGCAACAATTGCATGTAATTGCAAAGCACGAGCTGCCTCAATCAAAGGAGGCATTAAATGCTTGGCAATTCCCTTTCCTCTAAACTCGGGTGCCACATAAACCGAATTTTCAACCGTATGCTTAAACCCTTCCCAAGCACGAAAAGGACCGAAACTGGCAAAACCGGCAATTTGCCCGTTTAGTTCGGCTACCAAAACCGGAAAACCTTGCTCCTGCTTGGTTTTAAACCATTGTTGGCGCATAGCCAATGTATGCGGGGCATAATCGTACACGGCTGTGGTATTGATAATTATTTCATTATAAATTTCTAATAAGCGCGGTAAATCTGCCTCCTGCGCAGCACGAATATGAATCATCGTTCCTTTGCTTTTAATGTTTATTAGTAACCAACCCTTGCCGAAATTGTTGAATAAGATGGATATCTTTTATGCCGGGGGCTATTTCAAACTTGCTATTTATATCCACCATTTCCAACTGCGGATGGTTGATGTCCATTAGCTGCGTCACATCGGCAATGTTAATACCACCGCTTAATACAAACGGATTTAAAAATTGAAGTTGTTGCAATAAGCTCCAATCAAACTTAATGCCTGTGCCCCCCCGCTGACCGTCGGCTGTTTGTGTATCCAACAGATATTTATCACAGGCAGCGGCATATTGATTCAATTGCAATTGGGTTTCAGAAAGTGAATCTTGCACATGTATCACTTTCCAAACCTCGGCAAATTGGCGTAACTCGGTACAAAATTCCGGCGATTCATCACCATGCAACTGAACGGCATCCAATTGATACAGCCCAATATATTCAACCACCTCTGCAAAACTTTGATTGACAAAAACGCCCACTTTTTTGATAAAGATTGGCGACTCCAAAAGATCTTTCATTGCGAGTTTATTCAACACAAATCGCTTGGAAGAAGGGACAAAAATCAATCCGACATAATCAATACCCAAATCTTGCAAGGCAAGCAATTGACCTATCTGTGTTATGCCGCAAACTTTAATTTTCATTGTAAGTCCTTTACAAATTGACGAACAAGATCCATATTTTTTATACCCGGCATATATTCAAACTTTGAATTGATATCAACTGCAAACAAACCTTTTGCTTCAGGCTGCGCGGCAAACTCCTTCAACGCCGCGGCATCCGCCATTTCTAATCCTCCACTCAGAAAATAAGGCTTTCCAACTTGCACTTGTAACAACTGATTAAAGTCGAACTTTTTACCCGTGCCACCGTAGCCTACCCCTTCGGTATCAAACATAAACATATCACAAACGTTCATGTACTCTTGAATACGCCAACTGATGTTTTCCTTTTCGGTTAAACGAAAGGCTTTCACCACCGAAATATAGTCGGCAATTTTTTCGCAAAAACGTGGTGTTTCGTCGCCGTGCAATTGCACCATATGTAAACGACATTCATCCACCATCTGCAAAATTTCTTCTTGCGAAGCATTGACAAAAACGCCCACTTTATTAATATTATTTACCTTTTTAATTTGCCCTGTTGTAATATGACGCAAGGCATATCGCGGCGATTTAGGATAATAAATCAATCCGGCAAAAGTGGCGCCTGCATCGGCGAGACTATTTAATTGCTCCTCTTGGGTAACTCCACAAACTTTTACTCTCATATTGGTTCTTTAGGCATTTCTTCCCACTGCTGGCACAGGGATTGAATGCTA
>JBJOQA010000345.1:0-8876 GCA_046050225.1 Bacteroidota bacterium
TATTTAAGATTGGCCTTGTCAATCCCTCAATTGTGGTATTCTATATGCTCAAATGATATTGCTCTGCTGAAAAATGAATATTTTTGGAAAAAAACAACTTGGCCAGTATTTACCTCATAACGCCTCCTTTTACCCAATTGAATACACCTTATCCGGCAACGGCCTATTTAAAAGGGTTTTTTAATACCAAGGGAATTAGTGCTTTTCAATCTGATTTGGGAATTGAGGTAACCCGTTTGATGTTTTCACAAAAGGGATTAGCAACTATATTTAATCATCCCGTTCCGGTTGAAATTTCGGCTAACGCTGCACGCATCCTTGCGCTGAAGCAACATTATATGGATACCATTGAGGTGGTGATGCAATTTCTTTCAGGCGACTTGCCCACTTTGGCGCAACATATAGCACGCGGCAAGTTTTTACCTGAAGCGGGAAGGTTTGAGCAAGCTAAAGATTTGGGTTGGGCCTTTGGTACGATGGGGGTACAAGATAAAGCCAAACACTTGGCTACCCTATATTTAGAAGATATCAGCGATTATATTCGCGAATGTGTTGATTCGCATTTTGGTTTTAGCAGATACGCCGAAAAATTAGGTCGTTCTGCAAATCAATTTGATGAACTGTATGCCGAACTTTTGGCGCCTGAAAGTTTTGTAGATCGTTTTACCTTGCCCTTGTTGGCCGAAAAAATTGAACAAGTGCAACCTCAATTGGTAGCTATCTCGGTCCCATTTCCGGGTAATCTCTATGCCGCATTTCGTTGTGCACAATTAATCAGGAAAAACTATCCGAATATAAAAGTGGCCATGGGCGGTGGATTTGCTAATACAGAGTTACGCTCGTTAAGCGATCCGCGTGTTTTTGAGTTTTTTCATTATATCACGCTCGATGATGGAGAAGCCCCACTTGAAAATCTAATTCAGCATATTCAACAACCAGAGCAATATCCCATTACGCATCTTAAACGTACCTTTTTATTAGAAGCGGGGCAGGTGGTTTATCGCAATAATACCGCTTGCGCGGATTATAAACAGGGACAAGTAGGTACACCGGATTATAGTGATTTATTGCTTCATCAATATATTTCGGCCATTGAAGTAATGAACCCGATGCATAGTTTATGGAGCGATGGGCGATGGTTAAAATTAACCATGGCGCATGGCTGCTATTGGGCAAAATGTACCTTCTGTGATATCTCGTTAGACTATATAAAAAATTATGAACCGCTTACCGCCGGAATTATCTGCGATCGCATGGAAACGATGATTGCACAAACCGGGCAGCGGGGTTTTCATTTTGTAGATGAAGCAGCACCACCATCGTTGATGCGCGCGCTTGCCTTGGAAATTTTGCGTCGCAAATTAGTGGTGAGTTGGTGGACTAATATTCGCTTTGAAAAAAGCTTTACGCGCGATTTATGTTTGTTGCTGCGAGCTGCAGGATGTATCGGCGTTTCGGGAGGGTTGGAGGTAGCATCCGATCGATTATTACAATTGATTTCAAAAGGCATTACGGTTGCGCAAGTGGCCAATGTAAATCAATATTTTACCGATGCCGGCATCATGGTGCATGCCTATCTGATGTATGGATTTCCAACCCAAACAGCACAAGAAACTATCGATTCTTTAGAAATGGTGCGGCAACTTTTTGAAATCAATGCATTGCAATCGGGTTATTGGCATCAGTTTGCCATGACTTCGCATAGCCCGGTTGGACGCAATCCGGAACAATTTAAAGTTATTCCGCATAAGGCCGCAAGTATTGGCTTTGCAGATAATGATGTAGCATTTGAAGACCCTACCGGTGCCGATCATGAAAGCTTTAGTTTTGGTTTAAAAAAGTCGATTCATAATTTTATGCAGGGTGTAGGTTTTGATATTCCGGTACATAAATGGTTTGAACATAAAGTACCCAAAACTACTGTTGCACCTGATTACATCAAACAGGCCATTGAAGCTGCTACGCCAATTTTGGCAAAGCCTTCCACCCAATATGTTTTTTTAGGTGCAATGCCATCAACGAATATCATCACCAAATCAAAAAAAGGAATGCAATGGGAGTTGATGCAGTTACAATTTGAAACCAAAACCGAAACGATTGAAGTTAAATTAGATAAGGCAGAAGGAGAATGGTTAGTTTCCATCTTGCCAACCTTACAAGTTGAAAATATGATCTTACCCACCCGTGCTCAATTAGTTGCTAGTTATGAGGCTGCAGGATTACCCGATTTTGATTTGTTTTGGGATAATAAGCCGATGAATCAACTGTACAAGGCCGGATTATTGAGTTTGTAGAAGTGTAAGATTTTAATTAGAAATGACTACGCATAAATTCTAATTGATCAATGCTTAACGGTTTTTCCAAATAATCGGTAACTACTTGAAATTGTTTGGCTTTTTCTTTGTCTTTAGGGCTGTCAGAGCTTGATAAAATAAATAGAAGATTATTGTCGGACGTGCTATTGTAGTTTTCTATAAAATACCAACCATCCTGAACCGGCATATTTAAGTCTAATAAAATCAACCGTTTTACGCCCGGTGTTCCTTGCACATAATTCAATGCTTCTTCTGCATTATCAAATTCTTTTACCGGAATATCTGGAAGTTCGTAACCAATAATTTTTTGGGCTAAGAAACGTGGCACATAATCATCATCAATGATGCAAACTTCTTCAACATCGGAGAATTTGATATGGGCTTTTTGGGTCATTTATAAAGAATAAGGTGTGCAAATATACTACTAAAAACCAAAATCGTTAATCAGAAAATTGAAATAAATCAAAATCAAATTAACGCCTCATGTTGGAAATGACTAAAGGTAATTGCAGCATTTAAATGGCGTATTTTCGCTTAATATCTCGGTCGGCATCACGCTCTTTAATGGTTTCTCGCTTATCATATTGTTTTTTCCCTCTTCCTAAACCAATCTCAATCTTAAACCAACCTGCTTGCGTTAAAAATATTTTTAAAGGGATGATGGAATAACCTTTTTCCTTGGATTTGTTTTCTAGTTTTCGCAATTCTTTTTTAGTGAGTAAAAGCTTGCGTTCTTGCATGGGTTGATGGTTGTTATAGGTGCCGTAACTATACTCAGAAATATGTAAATTTTTCAGGTATAACTCGCCTTTATGAAAATAACAATAGCTATCGTTAAAGCTAGCTTTACCGCTTCTTAGGCTCTTGATCTCCGTACCTTGTAGCACCATGCCCGCTATATAGGTTTGATCAAAAAAATACTCATGATAAGCCTTTCTATTGCTGATTTCCATTTTGCAAAAATAAAAAACAGCAGTGGCATTTCGTGCACTGCTGTTTAGGATAATTTTTAAACCGTAGAAACTGAAATCTTTTGAATATTAATTGGCAAAAAGTTCCAGTACCTGCGACATTTTTTGTTTTAAATCTTTTCTGGCAACGATAAAATCTAAGAAACCTTTTTCTAATAAAAATTCGCTGCGTTGAAAACCTTCGGGTAATTCTCTTTTGATGGTTTCTTTAATAACACGAGGGCCGGCAAAGCCGATAAGTGCGCCGGGTTCGCCGCAAATGATATCACCTAACATCGCAAAGGATGCGGTTGTGCCGCCAAAAGTAGGGTCGGTGCACAAGGAGATGTAAGGAATACCGGCATCTGCCAATTGCGATAATTTGCCGGATGTTTTAGCCAATTGCATTAACGAAAATGCACTTTCCATCATACGGGCACCACCACTTTTATTGATAATCATAAATGGAATACGATGCTGTAAGCTGTAATCGCAACCACGACTGATTTTTTCGCCCATCACACTTCCTAAACTTCCACCAATAAATTCAAAATCCATACAGGCTACTACCAAATCCTGCCCATTTACTTTTCCGTGTGCTACGGTTATACTATCGTGAATGTCGGTTTTTGAATAAGCTTCTTTTAAGCGAGCGCCGTAAGGTTTTAAGTCTACAAAACCTAAATGATCTTTTGAAATTACATTGGCAAATAATTCTAAATATTCGTTGTTGTCGAATAAAATTTCAAAATACTCATCACTGCCAATACGATGATGGTGTTGGCATTTTGGGCAAACAAAAAGGTTTTCTTTCAGTTCGGTGATGGTGCAAGTAAATTTGCAACTGGGGCATTTACTCCATAATCCTTCGGGTGCATCTGCTTTATCCTTTGTTGCGGTTAGAATCCCCTTCTTTTTTCTTTTGAACCAGCCTGTTTCCAGCGGTTCATTTTCGGCATCTGCGCCGCCAAGCATTGAATCAAAGTCTTCTACGCGTTCCATGACTGTTAATTGGGTTGCTGAATAAAAAAACTGTCTGCAAACATATCCGTTTTTTACTACAAAGCAAAGCCCCGGCACCTGATTTTTATGCAGATAGCCGGGGCTTATATCTTTAAATGCAATTATGCATTGCGATTAATACAATTTAAATCATCAAAAGCTACTTCCAAACGCTTAATAAAGCTTTCTTCTCCTTTACGTAACCAAACACGTGGATCATAGTGCTTTTTGTTGGGTTTGTCAGCGCCTTCCGGATTACCTAATTGACCCTGAAGATAGCCTTCAAATTTTTTGTAATTTTCTAAAATGCCTTCCCAGAATGCCCATTGCAAATCGGTATCAATGTTCATTTTAATGGCGCCATAACCGATTGCTTCACGAATTTGATGTTGTGGAGAACCGCTACCACCATGGAATACGAAGTTTACAGGCTTAGGACCGGTTTGCAATTCTTTTTCAATATATACCTGGCTATTGTTCAAGATTTCCGGACGTAATTCAACATTACCCGGTTTGTAAACTCCATGCACATTACCAAATGCAGCTGCAATGGTAAACAAGCTTCCAACTTTACCCAATTCGGTATAAGCGTAGGCAACATGTTGTGGTTGAGTATATAATTTATCGTTTTCAACATCTGAATTATCTACACCATCTTCTTCGCCACCGGTTACGCCTAATTCAATTTCAATGCCCATGCCCAAAGGCGCCATTCTTTTGAAAAATTCAACAGATGTGTGGATGTTTTCTTCAAGTGGTTCTTCACTTAAATCTAACATATGTGAACTAAATAGGGGTTGACCTTTTTCTTTTTTGTAAGCCTCACCTGCATCAATTAAACCGCTAATCCACGGTAACCATTTTTTTGCAGCATGATCTGTATGTAAAACAACCGGTACGCCGTAGTATTTAGCAACATTATGAATGTGCAAAGCACCCGAAATTGCGCCCGAAATATTTCCTTGTAATTGATCGTTTGGCATGCCTTTACCGGCAATGAATTGTGCACCCCCATTGCTAAATTGCACAATTACAGGCGAATTTACCTTCGCTGCTGTTTCCAATGTTGCATTGATGGTATTGGTACCAATTGTATTTACTGCTGGAATCGCAAACTTATTTTCTTTTGCATCTTGATACAGGGCGGCCAAATCATCGCCAAATAATACCCCGGCTTTATATTTACTCATAATGTATTGTTTTGTACAAATATAAGCCAAAAACAAACGGTAACCAATCGGTTTTGAATAGATGCAATCGTCAAATTATAACTAAGAAAAGTATTAATATTTATTAAGTGTTTAAAAAGCAGTTATTTATATAGATTAAAATAGTTTAAAGTTTTAAATCAATCAATCAATTAAAAAATTATCAAATTTAGTAACTGTAAAAAAGCGTAGACCTTGCAATTAATATTTCGTTCACAAAACAAGCCTCAGCCTCAATGAAATCAACCTTTTGGTAGCGCAAATGGTAAAATATTGAATCGTAAATATTTATTTTTATAATGTTAATAATTTGTAGGTAATTGGTTCGAAATCGTTTGAAATTTTAAAAAAAATCCATCTTGTTTTGATTTTTTTGAATAAAAACAAAGCATTGTAAATAATTGAAATATGCTGCTTGGGTTACCTTTTTCAAAAAACGGTATCAAGTAATTACGAAGCATTAACTCAAAAGAAAAAAAATGGTACAAAAAACGTATTTCAAAACTAAAGACTATTGCAAAGTAAAATTCATTTTTTCGGCAGAAGAGGCTGAAACCGTTGAGATTTTAGGCCTTAACAGTGATTGGGAAAAATCAGTGGTTATGAGTCGTAAAAAAGACGGTTCTTTCAGCGCAGAAGTATCGCTACCGAAAGATTCTACACATGAATTTAAATATCTGGTAAACGAAACTTTATGGTTAAACGAACCGGAAGTAGAAGCGATCCCCAACGCATTTGGCGGTACCAATAGTGTACTTGCTCTCTAATCACCTATTTCCCTAAAAAACAAATAAAAAAGTCAGCACTTGCAGGCATTCGTATCCTGTTGTTGTGCTGACTTTTTTAATGTTATCTTCTTTTAATTTTTCTATTTTTTCTTGCCCCCATTTAAAGTAGCAGGGTAATCAAAAACCAAATTGGCCATTGCGATTACTCCCATTTTTAGGCTACTTTCATCAATGAAAAAGTCGGGGGTATGGTGGGAAGGAGTGGTTTTAGCATCTTGCCCCTTTGGCATTCCACCCAAATTGAAAAAGAAACCGGGTACTTTTTTTTGGTAAAAAGAAAAATCTTCGGCACCGGTATGTGGGGTAGATATACGAACATTTTCTTTGCCCATACTTAGTTGCAATGAGGGAAGCATTTGTGCTGTAAGCGCTTCATTGTTAAAAGTTACCGGATAGTGCGAACTATAGGGGATAAGCACTTCAGCTTCGGCGCCATTACTTTCAGCCGTTTTGGTGGCTACTTCTCTTACTCTGTTAACCAACAACTGCTCATCTTCATCGGTTAATGCTCTTATGGTTCCTAACATTTCTACTTTTTCGGGGATGATATTACTGCGATTTCCACCATTGATTGCGCCAATAGTAACAACACCTGCATTATCAGCAATATTTAAATTTCTACTAACAATACTTTGCAAATTGTTTATGATTTGTGCGGATGTTACAATAGGGTCAATGCTCGACCAAGGAGAAGCACCATGTGCCGAACGTCCTTTAACCGTTATTTTTAAGTCATTCACACTCGCATAAAATCCGCCCGGGCGATATAAAACCACACCAACCTCAGTTTGTGCACTTATATGTAAACCAAATATTACATCCACTTTTGGATTTTCTAAAACGCCTTGTTTTACCATTAATTCGGCGCCACCTTCCTCACCGCGTGGTACACCTTCTTCAGCCGGTTGGAAAATGAATTTCACTGTTCCGGCTAAATCAGATTTCATGGAGCTCAATAATTCTGCAACACCCATTAAAATTGATACGTGCGTGTCGTGCCCACAAGCGTGCATTACGCCCACGGTTTGGCCATTATATTCTGTTTTTACTTTAGATGCAAAAGGCAGTGGGGTTCGCTCGGTTACCGGAAGCCCGTCCATATCTGCACGCAGTGCAATAACAGGCCCGGGTTTGCCACCTTTTAGTATGCCTACTACACCGGTGTGTGCTACGCCGGTAGTTACCTCAATGCCAAGCGATTTTAAATGATTGGCAATTACCGCTGCCGTTCGCGTTTCTCGGTTGCCCAATTCAGGATGCTCATGCAAATCGCGTCGCCAACTAATTACTTTGGGCTCTAATTGGTTGGCCATTTGGGCAATTTTGGTACGAAATGGGCTTTGCTGCGCAAGCGCAGATGAAATAAAAAATGCCAATGCACTCGTCCATTTGATTTTTCTAGCGAGATTCATTTTCGTGGGTTTTACTATTGAATTGAGCAATTGTTTAAGCGTTTAAAAATACGGAAAACAAACGCATTTTGGCCGGAAAGGAAAAGAGTTTAAAAATATGCTTGTTCATGCCTGATTTACTTTGTACATTTACACGCGTAACCCTAGTGCAAGTGGCTAAAATTTTAACCCCATGGTTCAATTATTAGGCAGACTACATCAGGCATCTATTGTTAAAAAAACACTGAAATGAAAATATTCGTAGCTGGCCTTCCCTATGATCTGGATGATGCCGAATTAGAAGAAATTTTTGAAAAATTTGGTACCGTTGCTTCCGCAAAAGTAGCCATGGATAAAGAAACCGGAAAAAGTAAAGGTTTTGGATTTGTGGATATGCCGGTGAAAGAAGAAGCCGAAGATGCAATCGAAAGCCTAAATGATATTTCCTTAGGTAAAAAACCATTAGTTGTAAAAGCTGCAGAAGATCGTCCATCAGCTGGTGGCGGTTCCGGTCGTCCTCCACAACGTCCGGGTGGTTATAGCCCACGTCCGGGTGGTTCCGGTGGCGGTGGCTACAACAGAGATAATAATCGCGATAGTAGAGATGGCGGTGGTTATAACAGAAACCGTTTTCGCCCCGAATAATTTTTAAATTCATTCAAATAAAATGTGCAAACCGTTTTTTAGTAAACAGTTTGCACATTTGTATTTTTAGAAAGAAAAGTCAATTTACTTTTCTAAATAGTCTAAATTCCGGCCAAATGCTTCTTTAATCGAAAGCACACTCCATAGGCCCGCGGCAATTACTATGATGCCGGTTATCCATGCAGCCTTAATATAATCACCTAAAAAATCATCACTTCTTAACCATTGAAATAATAGTAAAATCAGTGGTAAAAACCCACGCACCAAATTAGGGATAGATATGGCTGCGGTTGCACGTAAATTGGTGCCAAATTGTTCTGCACTCAAGGTGATATACAACACCGAAATGCCAGAGGCAAATCCAAGCCCCATACAAATTAAATACATGTTGCTGGCCGATCCGCCGCCTTTTGTTAAAAAGAAGATTGCAAAAAATAGCATGAAAAGGAAATAGAAAATAAGCAGCGTGATTTTTCTGCTTTTAATACGATTACTTAAAAAGCCCGCTGATAAATCGCCAAAGGCCAATGCCACATATTGCAACATCAACGCACGTGGTTGGTCAAATCCTGCGATA
>JBJOQA010000346.1:0-5223 GCA_046050225.1 Bacteroidota bacterium
TCGGCGCAATGGTATTTCAATAGTTCAGTAGTTGCAAATCCATTACAAGTTTATCAACCCGGCATCTATCAATTAGAAGTTGTTAATAGTGATGGTTGTAAGGATACGGCCCAAGTTAATGTGCTTATTCTTCCTCAGCCACCTGCCAATCGCGATACCGTTCTATTTGTTTGTCCGGGTTTCTCTCTCAACTTAAATCCATTATATAATACAAATGGATTGCAAACAACTTGGACAATTGGCACTACGGTATTTGGAAATGTTGCTGCAATAAGTACACCGGGTTTTTATCAATTGGTTACAGAAAATAGTTTTGGCTGTAAAGATACTGTTAGCGTTGAAGTAAGAAATTACCCTAAACCTAATTTAGGCGCAGATGTAGCTGCAGCAATCTGTCCGGGCTTTACGATTGATATCAATACTTTGTATAATCTTAATACTTGGTCATATAATTGGACAAAAAATAATAGTCCTGTAATTAACCCGCAAGCAATCGGCGATTCGGGTGTTTATCAATTAATAGTAACAAATGCAGATGGTTGCAGTGATACGGCAATAACGGCCATTCGAATTTATCCAAAGCCTGCTTTGGGTAATGATACAACTTTGCGAACCTGTAGCGGGTTTGCCGTTAATTTAAATCAACCTTACAATTTATCAGGGTTAACTTCACAATGGTTTTTGAATAATTCAATTGTTCCTAATCCAACGCAAGTGTTTCAATTAGGTACTTATCAGTTAGAAGTCACAAATACCGATGGATGTAAAGATACTGCGCTCGTTTATGTGGTGATTAATCCACAGCCACCGGCAAATCGAGATACAGTATTGTTTGTATGCCCCGGCTTCTCACTCAACTTAAATCCTTTGTACAATACCACCGGTTTGCAAACAACCTGGTCGTTGAGTAACAATATTTTGAGCGATGTTACAGCTGTTAATACGCCCGGCATTTATCAATTAATTACCGAAAATAGTTTTGGTTGTAAGGATACTGTTTTGGTAACAATTAGAAATCATCCTAAACCTAATTTGGGTCCGGATGATATTGCCGGCTATTGTCCGGGTTTTAGCACCAATTTAAGTAGCTTGTATAATACCACCGGTTTAACGGCTACTTGGATGTTGGGTACACAAGTAATTGCTAATCCTTCGCAAATAAGTACACCGGGTATTTATCAATTAACGGTATTGAATAGCACGGGTTGTGCAGATACAGCCCTTGTTACCGTTACTCAATTTGTTAAGCCAAATGTAGGTGCTGATAAACAACTTGAAATTTGTCGTGGTAATTTTATCAATCTTAATACGCAGTATGTTACAGCCGGATTGAGTACAAGTTGGACACTCAGTGGCCTTGCAGTAACGCAACCGCTAACGGTAGTAGATATTACCGGTACTTATCAGTTGGAAGTGCGTTCGCCGCAAGGTTGTAAAGACACAGCCATTGTAAATCTGGTAGTGCATCCAAAACCCAATATTGGTGCCGATGTGAGTAGGGTTATTTGTCCTGGTGGAATCATTAACTTAGATACAATTTTTGTTACTTCAGGGTTACAGGTTCGTTGGACCTTAAATAACTTTCCAATTACCAACACATCTAATGTAAGTAACCCGGGCAATTATCAATTAATTGTTAGCAATCAATTTGGGTGTACTGATACAGCTTTTGTTCAATTGATTGTTGACCAACATCCGGTTTTAGTGGTAAATGATCCTGCCGCTTTATGCGAACCCAAATTGGCCGATTTAACATTACCAGGGGTTACGGCAGGTTCTGCCTCTGGCCTTCGGTTTACTTACTGGAATGATAACAGTTTAACCTCACCATTGTTAGTGCCTAATCAAGTAACAACAGGTACCTATTTTATTCGTGCCGAAAATAATAATGGTTGTGCCAGTATTGCACCGGTGCAGGTTACGGTTTATCCAAAAATTAAAGTAGATGCAGGCGCTGATACAACTATCTGCTTTAATACTGCTGCTATTTTGCGGTCGGTAGTAAGCAATGCTTCCGGAACGGTGAATTATCAATGGGAACCGGCCAATTTACTTACCGGAGCAAATACGAATATTACGCGCGCTTTGCCGGATAGTACCCGAGAATTTATTGTTCGCGTGCGCGATAATTATGGTTGTGGATTTGAAGTGTTTGATACCGTAAAAGTTACCGTGCTGCCAAAAGTGATTGCCTATGCCGGTAACGATACGATTGTTTCCACGAATTTGCCGCATCAATTATTGGCAACCGGGGGTGTATCTTATTTGTGGTCGCCTGCTAATGTGCTGAATAATGCAACGATAGCAAATCCTATTGCCATTGTATCGCGCGATACCAGAATGATTGTGCAAGTAAAGAATGCGTTAAGTTGTAGTGCTTATGATACCATTTGGTTAAGGGTATTGCCGGGTATTAACTATTATGTGCCTAATGCATTTTCGCCTAATGGCGATGGCGTAAACGATGTGTTTAGGGCTACATCGGTTGGTATTGTTTCAACCCAATATTTTAGAATCTTTAATCGCTATGGTGAACTGGTTTTTGAAACCAATCAAATTGGAAAAGGGTGGGATGGAACCTTTAAAAATAAACCGCAGGCGGTAGGTAATTATGTTTGGGTAATTAAGGGCATCGACAAAAATGGCAAGTCGGTAGAGCGGAAAGGAAATCTTGTACTGATTCGATAATTTGTAAATTTGATTATTGAATCATTAACGTATGAACATCAAGGATGCGCTTTTCCAAGAGCAGAGCAAGGCGCAGCGAAACAATATCGTAAATTGGGTAGGCAAAAGTTCAAAACGATTTGCGATATTGTTTGCTTGTTTTGTAGATGATAACCATCGTTTAGCGCAGTATGCATCTTGGCCGCTATCGGTTTGTGTGGAGCAACATCCACATTTAATCGAACCCCATTTTACCGATTTATTAAATCGATTAGAGGATCCTTCACAACATGCGGCCATCAGGAGAAATGGAATTCGCCTGTTGCAATTTATTACCATTCCTGAAGCCTATCAGGGCCGGGTGATGGATATTTGCTTTCGATTTCTTGAACATCCAAAATCAGCCATTGCTGTAAAAGCATTTTCCATTGAAGTTTTATGGAACTTGGCACAAATTTATCCCGAGATTATTTCGGAGGTTTCTCAAATAATCAACATGCAATTAGATACGGCTTCGCCGGCTATTCGTAATAAGGCTAAAATTTTTTTAAAGTAGTTTATCGCGGCGAAAATTGAGCTTGAATGACTAGGGTGATTCATTCAGCTTTCGGTGATTTTTAGCAAATTTCTAACAGTTTAAGGATTATTTTGCTTGACGCATTATTTTTAATTTATTTTTAGATTTCAACCACCGAATATAGTTACATGTCTACTCCTTCAATGTTCTCTAAATGGCAACAAGATGTACCCGCATCTATCGTTGTATTATTGGTGGCGCTGCCTCTTTGCCTTGGGATTGCACTAGGTAGCGGCGCTCCGCTTTTCTCCGGTATTATTGCAGGTATAGTTGGTGGGATCGTTGTTGGCTTTTTAAGTGGATCGCCCTTGAGTGTTAGTGGACCCGCTGCCGGTTTAACGGTTATTGTTGCTGCTGCGATATTAAAGCTGCCTTCGTATGAGGCATTTTTATTGGCGGTGGTACTTGCGGGAGTTTTTCAAATAGTATTGGGCTATTTGCGTGCAGGGGTGATAGGCGATTTTATTCCTAACTCTGTAATCAAAGGAATGTTAGCTGCCATTGGGTTGATTTTAATTTTAAAGCAGTTGCCTTTTTTGGCCGGTTTTGAGGCCGATTTTGAAGGGGATGAAAGTTTTGCACAGGCCGATCATGAAAATACCTTTACAGAAATCTTACACGGGGTTAAAAATATTACCCCAATCGCCTTGATAATAGGCGTATTGGGTATTGCCATCATGGCCATTTGGGAATTACCTTTTTTTAAGAAAAACACTGTCTTAAAATTAATTCCGGCGCCTTTAATTATTGTATTGATTGCCGCACTTTTTAATCAATGGTTACTGCAGTACTACCCAACCTATGCACTTCAACAAAAACACTTAGTTAGTTTGCCGGTGGCGAATGATTCAAAAGAATTTTTTAGTTTTTTCACTTTCCCCAAGTTCAAGGCCATCCTTTATCCACAAGTGTGGTTCTCGGCATTTACCTTGGCTATTGTGGCTAGTTTAGAAACTTTGTTAGGTATTGAAGCCGTTGATAAACTTGATCCCTTAAAACGAATAACACCAACAAATAGAGAGTTGAAAGCGCAAGGGGTAGGTAATGTGGTTTCTGGTTTATTGGGTGGGCTTCCACTTACTTCGGTAGTTGTAAGAAGTTCGGCCAATGTTACATCAGGTGCTTTAACAAAGTTAAGTACGATCTTGCATGGCGCATTACTGCTAACTTGTGTGGTTTTAATTCCTTCCATATTGAATACCATTCCGCTTTGCGCATTGGCTTCCATACTCATTTTTACGGGTTATAAATTAGCAAAAGTGTCGTTGTTTAGAGCTTTTTATAAAAAGGGCTGGGATCAGTTTTTACCTTTTGTAGCAACCATTCTTGCAATATTGTTTACAGATTTATTAATTGGAATTTGCATTGGCATTATTGTAGGATTGTATTTTTTGATTAGGAGTAATTTTCATTCTGCAATTATTATGGTGAACGATAAAAATCACTATTTGCTTCGCCTACGTAAAGATGTATCTTTTTTAAATAAACCATTGTTGAAGCATAAATTGGAAACCATTCCTGAAGATGCCTATGTGATATTAGATGCTACACGCGCAGATTTTATCGATAAGGATATCATTGAAGAAATAAACGACTTTATTTCTGCATCGCATTCAAGAAATATTAAAGTTGAAGTAAAAAAGAGTTTGCATAAACCGATGCATCTTTTGTTCAAACAGCACTAATTAAATTTGCACTATTAACGCAATCTATCTAAACCTGCAGTACATGAAATCATACCAAAAATTACTACTCGAAAACAAAGCATGGGCCAAAGAAAAAGTGATGGATGATCCTGATTTTTTTGCACGTTTGGTAAATATTCAATCTCCTGAATTTTTATGGATTGGTTGTAGTGATAGTAGAGTACCAGCAAACGAAATTACCGGTACACAACCGGGCGAAATTTTTGTACATCGCAATATCGCCAATATGGTAGTGCACACCGATTTAAATTTGCTCAGTGTGCTACAATATGC
>JBJOQA010000347.1:0-4623 GCA_046050225.1 Bacteroidota bacterium
AGTCACTGCGGATTTGTATTGTTGGGTATTGGTATGTTAACGCGCACTTCCATTGCAGGTGCGGTGATGCAGATGGTGTCGCATGGTTTAATGACGGCCCTTTTCTTTGCTGCTATCGGAATGATTTATAGCAGAACCCATACGCGTATGACCGATAAATTAGGCGGCTTATTAAAAGTAACGCCGTTTATTTCTACGGTATTTGTTATCGCCGGTTTATGCTCGTTAGGCTTACCGGGCTTTAGTGGCTTTGTTGCCGAAATGACCATTTTTATGGGTTCTTGGCAAAACCCCGAATTGTGGTATCGCGTGGCTACCGTTTTAGCAACGGCATCCATTGTGGTAACCGCGGTTTATATTTTACGCGCTACCGGAAAAGCGATCATGGGCCCCATTCATCAACCGGAGTATTTGCAATTGAAAGATGCGGCTTGGAATGAAAAATTAGCAGCGGTTCTTTTATTGGTGGGTATCATCATTATTGGTATTGCACCATTTTGGTTGAATCATTTAATTGGTCCGGGTACCGATATCATCATACAAAAACTGGCTTCAATAAAATAACTGTTACCGGATGTGCTGTAAAGTTCATCCACTACTTACTGAATTATGGAATGGATTGATTTTTTTATACTGATGAAACAAGAGCTGGCCATTGCTGCTATCCTCTTTATTTTGCTAATCATGAAAGTGAGCGGCGACGAGCCCAATGCAGCCGGTTTGGAAGCGAGCAATCATAAATTTTTGCAGTTAGTCAACTTGCTGTTGGCATTGAATGTAGCTGCAGGATTTTTTGGTGTACAGGAAGGCTCATTGTTTGCCAATATGTTTCATACAAGTTCGCTATTAGCGGTTGAAAAAACCATTCTTTCGGCCGGAACATTAATTGTTTCCTTGCAAAGTTATTGTTGGCTGAAATCGCATAAACATGTGCATGAGTTTTATATTTTGTTGCTTAGCACCTTGTTGGGTATGGATTTGATGATTTCGAGCGGTAATATGTTGATGTTTTATTTAGGACTTGAATTATCTACCATTCCATTAGCGGCATTGGCCAATTTCGATTTAGAGAAAAGAAAGTCTTCAGAAGCGGCTATGAAATTGATAATGTCGTCCGCCTTTTCTTCGGGTTTATTATTGTTTGGTGTTTCTTTATTGTATGGTACAACCGGAACGCTGTCTTTTACTGAAATTCCCGCTGCTTTAAATGGCAGCGAATTACAACTGTTTTCTTTTGTTTTGATTTTAGCAGGATTTGCCTTTAAAATTTCGGCCGTACCTTTTCACTTGTGGACGGCAGATGTTTACCAAGGCGCGCCTGTTGCGGTTACAGCATATCTTTCGGTAATTTCAAAAGCAGCGGTATTGTTTATATTTTTAACAGTGCTGTATCAAGTTTTTCAGCCATTGGCAAACGCATGGTATAATATGCTGTTTGTAATTTCGGTGTTAACCATGTTGGTAGGTAATTTATTTGCGATTCGCCAGCAAAATTTAAAACGCTTTTTTGCTTTTTCTTCTATTGCGCAGGTTGGTTTTATATTGGTAGGTATTAGTGCCTCCTCTGTACAAGGAAGTGCTGCGGTAATTTACTTCACTATTGTTTATATCTTTTCTAACCTCGGCGCTTTTGGCGTGGTAGCTTTAGTAAGCTCTTTGGCCGGGAAAGAAAATATTGATGATTTAAAAGGCTTTTATCAAAACAATAAAATGTTGAGTTGGGTATTGGCTATTTCATTATTTGCTTTGGCAGGAATTCCGCCTACGGCGGGATTTTTTGGCAAGTTTTTCTTGTTAATGGCGGGTGCGGCAAAAGGAAATTATGTACTGTTAATTATAGCGGCATTAAACATGGTGATCTCTTTGTATTATTATTTACGCATCATCAAGGCCGTATTTATGGATGCCAACGAAACGCCGATTCAAAAATTAACCATACCAGCATTACCCAAATTGGCATTATGGATTTGTTTGATTGGTGTTGTGGTAACGGGTTTGTTAAGTGTGGTTTACGATTATATTTATCAATTAGCCTTAGGCTAAAAAGTAATGGGATAATCGAGCCTGTAGGTATAGATAACAGTACTCACCTTATATCATATTTGACTTGCAGAAGGATCAAATATGATATAAGGTTACCAGTTTATAATGGCTGATTGAAATGAATGCAGAGTTGCAAACATTCAAGTAATATTTTGTTTGTAGTGCTTTTGCACTAACAGTGTTTTGTGTTAACAATCCAATTAGTGCGCTAAAGCCAAAATTCATGTAAATGATGAACGGCAACTCCAGAATGTAATGAAGAAAGGAAGGCTTTCAATGGCTTTCACAAGCGTATATTTTTTCTTCTCCTGACGATTAATTTAATTTTCTATATTCATTGGGAGTCATGCCTGTTTTTTGTTTGAACAGTCGTGTAAAATGTTGAGGATAATTAAAGCCTAATTCATAGGCAACTTCACTGATTGATTTGTCAACATTAAAAATTTGTTCTTTAGCAACATTAATTACTTTACATTGTATATATTCTTGTGCTGACTGACCCGTTTCCTTTTTTATTAAGTCGCCAAAATAACCAGCTGATAAGTTTAATTCCTTTGCACAGTCGGCTACAGTAGGTAAGCCTATAGTTTGTGGTTTGTTTGATTGAAAATAATTATTTAATAACGTTTCAAATTTCTCAAGGACTCCCTGATTTACTTTGTCACGGGTAATAAATTGCCTGTCGTAAAAACGAGTACAATAGTTCAGTAATAATTCAATATTATCCACCAATAGTTTTTTACTATGCTTGTCAATAGCATGTTCCAACTCATATTCAATTTTTGTAAAACAGTCTAATACAAAACGTTTTTCTCTTTCTGAAAGATGTAAAGCTTCTTTCGATTGATAGCTAAAAAAACTGTACTCATGCATTTGTTTACCCAATGATGTTCCATGTATTAAATCTGCATGAAACACTAGTGCATGACCCTTTGGCTGATATGTTTCTCCGAGATTTTCAACACTAATCACCTGCCCCGGTGCAATAAACACTAATGTGCCTTCCTGATAATCATAAGTATGCCGTCCATACCGCAAGTTCCCACATTCAACTTGTTTTAGGAATATGGTGTAAAATCCAAAATACATATTGGAGGCTTTTCTTGGATTTGCTTTCGATAAATCAATCACACTGACAAGCGGATGCAATGTTTCATTGTTATTAAAAACATTGTAATCATTTACGGTTTCAAAGCGCCTTATATTATCCATTGAAATTGTTTTATTGAAATAAAATTACAGTCTTGTTGCCTGTTTACACACATACAAAACACAAAACAGCAATAATGGTAATAAAAACAGTAATCTGTATACCAGCTACCGAATTGCAATATCAGACCTTTATGTTTCAATAAAATGCAAACAATGAAAAATATCATTGCAGGATTGACATTACTGATTGCAATTTCAGTTCATGCACAACACATAGGTAACAATGTTCCTAAAGTAAAAACAGCAAATGGAATAGTAAGAGGTGTTACAGAAGGAGAAGTTTCTATATTCAAAGGAATACCTTTTGCGGCACCACCGGTAGGGGAATTTCGCTGGCGACCCCCACAACCAGTAAAAAACTGGATAGGAGAATATGATGCGAGTAAATTTGGTTCAGACTGTGCACAGGCAGGATGGGGTGCAAAACCGGGAACCATCTCTGAAGGTTCTTCAGAAGACTGTCTCTACCTAAATGTTTGGATGCCCACTAACAGTAAGGCAAAATCAAAATTGCCTGTAATGGTATGGATTCATGGCGGAGGATTTACAGGAGGCAGCGGCTCAAGTCCACAAAATTTTGGAAATGAATTTGCCAAACAAGGGGTTGTTTTAGTTACTATCAATTACCGTTTGGGCCGATTAGGTTTTTTTGCACATCCTGCATTGAGCAAAGAATTACCTGATGAACCTAAAGGTAATTACGGCTATATGGACCAGATTGCTGCGTTGAAATGGATACAGAAAAATATTGCTGCTTTTGGAGGTGACCCAAATAATGTTACCATCTTCGGTTTCTCAGCAGGTGGTGTTTCTGTTCATTCCTTATTAACGATTCCATCAGCCAAAGGACTTTTTCATAAAGCAATCGGTGAATCAAGCGGAGGCAGAGATGGTGTATTAACAGGCAGACCTATAAATAAAGAAAACACTGATGTTTTATACAATGTTTCAGCCGAAACAATCGGGATGAATTTTGCAAAAAAACATGGCATTGAAGGCACTGATGTGGCTGCTTTGGCTAAGCTCAGGGCTTTAACTACTGTGCAAATTGTTGACGGCGGACAGGAGACGGATGGACAGGGTGGCCCACGCATTTATTCCGGGCCGATTTTGGATGGCAAACTCGTAGTAGAAACCGCTGAGTCTGCATACATGGCCGGGAGACAACCAAATGTTCCGCTAATAATTGGGAACACAAGTGCAGAAATCGGTGGGGCATTTGTAAGTAACAGCAAAACCAAAGAAGAATTCTTTGCATCATTTGGAGAGTTGGAAGCAGAAGCAAAAGCCGCTTATGATGATGGTGGAAATAAAAGTTTTGATGAGATAATTACAAAGTTTAATACTGATTGGGTATGGGGTGAGCCA
>JBJOQA010000348.1:0-3361 GCA_046050225.1 Bacteroidota bacterium
ATTGATAACGCTGAGCCACAAAAAAAGCTTGGCTTTCTTGCGGTTGGGAGATGCTACGAAAAAGCCATATAAATAATCTAATAAAGTACTTAGGCCTAAAAGCGCCATGAATTGTGTGCTCCACCAACCATAAAAAAAGTAACTGGCAATTAAAATTAATATGTTTTGCCAACGCAGCGATTTATTAAATACAAACCAATAGAGTATAAATACAATTGGTAAGAACAGTAAAAATTCGAGCGAATTAAATAACAAGCGTTTGTATTTATTTGATGGTTATATTTTGGTACGTCAAAATTATAGTTTTCAATTTTGGTTTTGATAGCAAACTCAAAAATCTTCTTCACAATTATGCAGGTTAATCATTTTGCAAAGAACCAAATATAAAAACGCCTTCGACCCATCGCCGAAGGCATTATATTATTGAGATAAATTTATTTTGAACCTGTTGTGGTTTTGTTCAATTGAATGCTGGTAAATGATTCTGCCGGAACTAAAGCCGACATTATTTTTCCTTCTATCTGAATATGAAAAGTATGTTCTTCTTTTTCTTGATTGCGCAACACGATGATGATGCTTTTATCTGGATTTACAAAACTGAGTAAATCGGTAAAATCACCTTCTGCTTTTAGCAATTTAGCGCCGGGTTGAACGTAATGACTTACATGTTTTAATAAATAGTATTCGTAATTATAAGCGTACGTTTTTTTGATGGTATCTACGCTAATTAAACTGTTTTGTTTCCAGCCCCAAGTGCTGATGCCGCCCGATTTTAGCGATGTATTCCAATAGGTATAAACATTGGCGCCATTGGTTAAATAATGTTTCATTAAATCCCAGGCGTAGTTACAATATTTCCAATCGTTTTTACTGTTGCCGCATTCTTGTTCACTTTGGTATAAGGTGAGTTTTGGATATTGGCGATGGGCATCTTCAATTGCGCCTTTGCCTGCCCATTGAAATCCGATACCTTCTACAAACTTGCTGCATAAAGGATTATTCATCATGGTGTCGATGAGTTTCACATTTCCTCTTTCAACGGTACCAATAAAAACTTTAACGCCTAGCTTTTTCATTTCGGGTCCGAGGTAGCTGATGAAATTGGCAAGGCCGGTGGGTGTCCAAGTACAGCTCGGAAAAACCTGAGCCGAATTAAATTCGTTTTGTGGCATGACCATGCCGATTTTTATGCCTTGTTTGCGATAGGCTAAAATGAATTTTGAAAAGTAAAGTGCATAGGCTTTGAAGTAGTTATTGTTTTGTATAAACATGTCAGTTCCTTCTTTGCCTTCTTTATCGGCCGCTAGGCCATTGTTGATGCCGCGTAAATCCATTCCCCATTCTTCAGATTGAAAATCAACATTGCCCAAAACGCTTCTACTAGCGTAGTGTTGGTTGTATTTCATCCAAGAGGGTGGCGACCAAGGTGAAGCCCAAATTTGAAGTTTAGGGTTGTATTGTTGTGCCTTTTTGATAAAGGGGATGAGTGTTTGCAAATCGTTAGCGATGCTAAAATATCTCATTGCAAAATCCCCTTTTTGTTCATTGTAAGAGTACCATTTTCTTGAAAAATCATTCGCACCTATCGGCATACGGCAAATGGTTAAGTTTGCACCTGTACCCGGTTGAAACAGGTCTTTCATAATTGCTTCGCGATCTTTTGTTGATAGTAAACTGAGCGAAGTCCAACCTAATTCATTAAAACAAGTACCAAATCCTTGAATGGTTTGCAGCGGTTGTTCTACATGTATGGTAGCATCTAAATGTACGCGCCCCATGGTAAAACTAATTTCGGCCGAAGGCTTCCATTGCTGGGTTGCAGTGCTAGTGATGCTATTGGTTTTGTATTGGGCTTGCGTAAAAGTGCATATACAAATAAATGCAATGAAAGTACTTATATGTTTCATACATGTTGTTCTTTAAAAATTTAAACTAGTTGGTTTCCTTTTGTGTGGATTGCAATTAAAAGTAAAGTTACTGTTTTATTGTTGCGTAAGAATTGTCATCAAGCACACTTGCCGGTTGATGTTTTAATTAACTTTGCTATTGCCTGCTTTAATGGTAACTTTAAATGATAAATTTTTCCTTTGGGAAATTATAAATTTAACAGGCTCAATTATTTTCTTCTAAAATAAACGCCCATGTTTGATTTGATTCTTCAACGTTGCGATGCGTTAACAAAAAACTTTAATGAAATTGCAGATGATCGTAAGCTGCTTTTAACGCAATTGGCCGAACATATACAAACCAAGTTAGATGAACAGTTACCGGTGAATTTGGTTTACGTATGTACGCATAATTCGCGGAGAAGTCATTTGGGGCAAGTGTGGGCGGCCATTGCGGCAAATTATTACGGGATTGAACATGTGTTTACCTTTTCGGGCGGCACGGAGGCAACGGCGTTTAATGCAAATGCTATTCGAGCCTTGGTGGCTTCAGGTTGTAAGGTGGTGCCAACCGACGATACGCCCAATCCATTGTATTTGGTTTGTTATGGATTGGAAGAAATGGTGAATTGTTTTTCGAAGCATTATACGCATGAGGCGAACCCGAAGACTGATTTTGTAGCCATCATGACTTGCTCGGAGGCCGAAGATCATTGTCCGTTTTTACCCGGTTGCGATTTGCGTATCGGTACTACCTATCATGATCCTAAGACTTTTGATGATACACCTTTGCAAGATGAAAAGTATATTGAACGTAGTAATCAAATTGCGATGGAGTGTTTGTATGTTTTTTCGAAGGTTAACCAGAAATGATTTTTCTTGCCGTTTTTCAAAATTCATGAATAAAACTAATGCTTTCGCATATTTGGCAGATTTAAGTCTACCTTTCCCGCGGTCGCCTTTGGCCAATACAAATAAAATTGGCCTGTGCAAATCAAATTTGATACCCTGATTCAAAGTTTTATCAATGATCAGGTTGGTGTGGTAGAAGGATTTCTTTCTGCACAATTAGCAGGGGATTTAAAGCAAAATTTACTTCGCTTGTTTTCATCGCAACAGTTTCATGCTGCCGGAATTGGTAATCAAGTTTTATCGGATGTAAATGCCGCCTTTCGGCGCGATCAAATTTATTGGCTCGATAAATCGCACAACGATATTTTTGAGAATCAATTTTTTGAATTGATGGATCAATTTGTAGCCTATCTCAATCAGTACTGTTATACCGGTATTCGCTCCTATGAATTTCATTATACTTTTTATGAGATAGGTAGCTATTATAAAAAGCATCTTGATCAATTTAAGAATAATGATAGTAGAAAGTTCTCTATGATTCTTTATTTAAACGATAATTGGCAGCAGGGCGATGGGGGCGAATTATGTGTGCATCATGCTTGTAAGCCTTTACAAAATATTGC
>JBJOQA010000349.1:0-4583 GCA_046050225.1 Bacteroidota bacterium
CGTGGTTACAATTTTAGTTTAATTGCGGGTCAATAGGGTAATGCACTAAGCTTTGATATTCGCCTCCCATATGCCGTAAACTATCCTGCCAGCATTGTGTGGGCGTTGAATCAAAAATTAACGAAGCGGTGGCTGCTACCGTGAGCCAGGTTTTTTCGGCTAATTCATCTTGTAATTGTCCATCTCCCCAACCACTATAGCCAATGTAAAATTTAATTTTATCTTGTTGTATTATGCCGTCGCGCAACAATGCTAATACTGTTTCAAATTCGCCTCCCCAATAAATCTCTTTTGTAACCCTTGTACATCCTGGTAATAAATCTGGGTATTGATGCAAAAAATGTATGGTATCCGGTTGTACCGGGCCACCTACAAAAACCTGACAACTAATACCGGAGGCAGATTCGAGTAGTTCACCCAGTTCCATTTCAAAAGGGCGGTTTAAAATAAAGCCAAAACTGCCCTCTTGTTGGTGATCGCATAAAAAAACAACGGTTCGTTGAAAGTTGGGATCTTTCAAAAATGGATCTGCTATCAATAATATGCCTGCGCCGGGTGCTACCATATCTTAAAATTAGGCAATATTTTAAACATAATTTACGTGTTCTATAGGCTGTTTCTAATTCCAATTCCAACTTGCCGCATTTTAAACATCTTAAACCCTCGTTAAAATCCGCAACTTCCCTTATCTTGAGCGCAATACCAATAAATTGTCAAGTACTTTTGTCTTACGATGAAGCGAATTTTACCTGTTATCACCACGCTTATTCTTTTATCTCTTTTAGGGATTATCTTTTTCCAGTATCTCTGGATAAAAGGTTCATTGGCTATTGAAGAACAAAAATTCAACGAACATATTACGTTGGCAACTTTTCAGGTTTCGCAAGACTTGATGCAAGAGAAAGGGAATTTATTGCCGATGCCTAAAAAAAATCAGTTATTATTTCCGAGTGATAAATTGCAGAATGAATTTTTTCGTCCCACCATCGCCCAACGTTATACTGTAGACGAAATTAAGCAGGTGATTCAAAAGGCATTTGATCGACAAAATTTGCGAAAGGTTCCTTTTGAATTTTCTATCACCACAACTTCCTTAATTGGGGAAGATTTAATGTCGGAAAATTTCTTTAAACTCTATCCAGATACGGTGAATAACGTAAGTCAGGCCATTGCCCTGGAATCGCCGTCAGGAAGCCTTTCTGAAGGAATTTCGCCGGAAGAATTATTAATCGTACTGGTGCCGCATGCAAAGAGTTTTATCTGGAAATCAATGGGCTGGTTTATTGCCGGAGCCATATTGTTTACTATCATTATCATGTCGGCGTTCTTCCTTACTTTTCGGGCGTTGTTGAAGCAAAAAAAATTGAGTGAGATCAAATCTGATTTCATCAATAACATGACGCATGAATTTAAAACACCCTTGGCCACTATATCCTTGGCTGTAGATGCATTACGAAATGAAAAGGTCATCAACAACAGAGAAAAGTCTGATTATTTTACCGGCATTATCAAAGAAGAAAATAAGCGGATGAATAAGCAAGTGGAAACCATTTTGCAAGCCGCTTTATTGGATAAACAAGAAGTGCAGCTCAATCTGCGTAAATTAAATGCGCACGAATTAATCAATGGCGCTTTAAATAATATCATGTTACAAGTGCAAGAACGTGAGGGTAACCTTACCGTTCAATTGGATGCCCAAAATGATGTTTTAATGGCCGATGAAGTACACTTTACCAACTTGGTGAGTAATTTGTTGGATAATGCCATAAAATACTCGGCCGAACAACCCGTTATCAAACTCATTACCTCTAGTACATCCCAATATTTTAGAGTGCGCATTGAAGACAACGGAATAGGGATGAATAAAGAAACCCTGAACCGTATTTTCGAAAAATTTTACCGTGCCCATACCGGTAATTTGCACAATGTAAAGGGCTTTGGTTTAGGTCTGAGTTATGTAAAAACCATGGTTGAAGCCCATCAAGGTTCTATAAAAGCCGAAAGTGTGGTAGGCCGAGGTTCGGCATTTACCATGCAATTCCCACTGGCAAAACAATAAAATTTCCCACCAACACCGTTATTTCCCCCAATTTTTAGAATTGGTTCTCCCATTTCATGCCTCAAAATGCCTTTTTTTTGTGCAATTCACGGCTTATCCACAGTAATTCACATCAATGCACAGCTTCTGCACAGGCTTTCCTCACGATTTTAGGTTGAAATTCACAAAAAATAACGGTGATAACCATGTGGATAAATAAAAATCACCTATTTTAGTGTAGCAAAGTGGGAAAAAGTGTTATTTCGTGGAGGAAATGATGATCAAAATGTGATTTTTCAATACAATGGTAAATTTCTTAGGCAATTTCGAAGCTACACTGGATGCAAAACTCCGGTTCTTGCTGCCCATGGGCATCAAGAAGCAAATGCCTGAGAATGTAGGAAACCAGTTCATCATTAACCGAGGTACGGATGGATGTTTAACACTTTATACCAAACAAGTTTGGGAACCGATTTTTCAAAAGTTTAGTAAACTGGGCGATTTCGATTTAAAAGCAAAGGCCTTTAAAAGAATTTTCATCAGTGCCGCTACACCGGTTGAAATGGATGGTGCGGGTCGTTTGCTGATTCCTAAAAATTTGGTGGAATACGCAGGTTTGAAAAAGGATATCATTTTGGCGGCCGATTACGACAAGATTGAAATTTGGGATGCAGAAACTTATAACCGTAGATACACCGATATCTCTCCGGAAGATTTCAGCAGAATGGCAGAAGAAGTGATGGGCAGGCTGCCAAATGAATAAACCAGGTAAAATGGCCGAACAACAGCATATCGAAACATCGCCGGAAGGCGGCTATCATATACCAGTTCTTTTACATGAAACGGTGGAGCAATTGCAAATAAAGCCGGATGGTGTTTATGTGGATTGCACATTTGGTGGGGGCGGGCACAGCAGCGAGTTATTGAAACAATTGGGGCCGAAAGGACGGCTGATTGTTTTTGATCAAGATGCTGATGCGCGTCGAAATGCACCTGATGATAAGCGTTTGTTGTTTGTGCCGCAAAACTTTAGGCATGTACACCGCTTTTTAAGATTGCATGAAGTTTCAAAGGTGGATGGATTAATGGCTGATTTAGGAGTGTCGAGTCATCAATTTGACGAAGCGGCTCGTGGTTTTTCGTTTCGCTTTGATGCGCCGCTGGATATGCGGATGGACCAAAGAGAATCGTTAACCGCAGCAAAACTGCTACAGCAATTAACCGAAACAGAATTGCACAAAATGTTTGAATGGTACGGTGAAGTAACCAATGCGCGCACTTTAGCAAAGTTGATTGTTGAAAAACGCGGATTAAGTGGTTTGCAATCCATTCAAGATTTAAAAAATTTGTTGCAACCTATCGTAAAGGGAAATCCGCAAAAATATTTTGCACAGGTTTTTCAAGCGTTGCGCATAAAGGTAAATGATGAGTTAGGTGCGTTGGAGGATTTATTGCAACAATTGCCGGAGGTGCTTAAGCCCGGTGGGCGAGCGGCTTTTATCACCTTTCATTCTTTGGAAGATCGGTTAGTGAAGCAATATTTTAAAGCCGGTACTTTTCAAGTGGAGGAAGATGCACATGATTTATTTGGAACCAAAAAGCAATCGCCGTTTGAATTGGTAAATAAAAAACCCATCCTGCCTACGGCAGATGAAATGAAAAAAAATTCGCGGTCGCGCAGTGCAAAATTGCGCGTTGCGATGTTGAAATAAGCTTCCAATTTATCGGAAGCAAAAAAATGTTCAGGTTTGAAAAATGGAAGCAGAAAAAAATATACCTAACAAAGAGGCTGCCACACAAAAGCTAGATTTAAAGCGATTGTTCAGTCATAAATGGGTAGTGAAGAATATTCCGTTTTTTCTCTTTCTGTCCTTTCTTGCAGTGCTCTACATTTTTAACGGGCATTATGCAGAGAAGTTGGCTAGGAGGATAACCGTGACCGAAAAGCATATTAAGGAATTGGATTATGAATATAAGACGATTAAAAGTGAAGTGATATTTAGGAGTAAGGCGAGCGAATTGGTAGAAGCTGTAGCCCCATTGGGTTTGAAACAAATGACCAGTCCTCCCATTTATCTTGAAGATTCGATACCCTAGTAACCGTAACCCTTGACAACAACCTGCGCTATTTAAAATATAGCGCGTCCTATCTGCAAGAACCACAAGAAAAAACGGTTGCATCTTATCGATGACAATTTAACACCCCGTCATTCACCAGGTAAAGCGTATTACTATAGCTGCGTAGAATCAATGGATATTAAGAAAGACATATTGTGGAGAGTGTATCTCTGTTTTTTGGGGATGATCCTGTTAGGTATGGTTGTAATTGGCAAAGCCGCTTATATCCAAATTGCCGAAGGAAAATTCTGGAAAAGTATGGGAGATAGTTTGCACTTGCGCTATATGCCCATAGAAGCACAACGTGGTTCAATATTTAGTGAAGATGGAAATATGTTGAGTACCTCCGTTCCCATTTTTGATGTGTATGTAGATTTTGGTACGGAAGGTTTGCGACATAATGATGGACAATTATTTAGAGAGCATG
>JBJOQA010000350.1:0-2914 GCA_046050225.1 Bacteroidota bacterium
CGGTTATTGGTTATGAAACGGAGAGTGGTACAAAAGGGCGTATACAATTACCGGTTGAAATGTGGAATAATACGGCAGTAATTAAGGCTAAACTACCGGTTACCGAAAAACTTAAATTTGTAACATTAGATCCTGATAAGGTTTACCCCGACTATAATTTTGAAAATAACGAATGGAAGGCTAAATAAGACTTCTGTTCATCAAATAATCAACAGGCTGCCATTCGGTAGCCTGTTTTGTTAACCGTAATCATTACCTTTGCGCCGCTAATTCCGGCAGAATTTTGGTTTTTGAATGCATTTAATCTTCAACAACTTTGATTCCATCGGCATTAAAACACACCTATTGAATATTTTCAATTTTCAATAGATTAAAATTGCAGTTTCCCAGTTCATGAAATATAATAACGAAATTAACCGTAGAAAAACATTTGCCATTATCTCGCATCCGGATGCCGGTAAAACTACCCTAACAGAGAAATTTTTGTTATTTGGTGGTGCTATTCAAACGGCAGGAGCAGTAAAAAGCAATAAGATTAAGAAACATGCTACCAGTGACTTCATGGAAATTGAACGTCAAAGAGGTATTAGTGTGGCTACCAGTGTAATGACTTTTGAGTACAAAGACTTTTTGATTAATCTTTTGGATACACCGGGGCATAAAGACTTTGCGGAAGATACGTTTAGAACGTTGACTGCCGTGGATAGTGTGGTTTTAGTGATAGATAGCGTGAATGGGGTAGAACCGCAAACGCGCAGATTAATGGAAGTTATTTCGATGCGCAAAACGCCGGTGATCGTATTTGTAAATAAAATGGATCGTGACGGTAAAAATCGTTTTGATTTATTAGAGGAAATAGAAAATGAATTGAAAATTCAGTTACATCCCATGACCATACCCATTAACAGTGGTAAGGATTTTAAAGGTGTATATGATTTAGATCAAAAGAAATTGGTTTTATTTACAGCAGGTACAAAGGCCAATGATGAGGATGTTGTGGAAATCAACGATATTAATGACGCCGTATTAGATACAAAAGTGGGTGAAAAAGATGCGGCTACACTCCGCGAGGATGTAGAACTCATTGAGGGGGTGTATGGAGATTTGGATGAATCTACTTACCTAAGTGGCGATGTAGCACCTGTATTTTTTGGTAGTGCGGTAAATAACTTTGGTGTAAAGGAAATGCTGGATACATTCATCAGAATTGCTCCAACACCTCGTCCGCGTCATACAACCATTCGCGATGTCTCTCCGCAGGAGGAAAAATTCTCCGGTTTTATTTTTAAAATTCATGCCAACTTAGATCCTAAGCACCGCGATCGTATTGCATTTTTGAGAGTTTGTAGCGGTCGTTTTGAAAGAAGTAAATATTACAAGCATATCCGTTTAGAAAAAGACCTTCGTTTCAATAATCCCTATAGTTTTTTGGCACGCCAAAAAGATGTAATTGAAGAAGCCTTTCCGGGTGATGTGGTGGGTTTGTTTGATACCGGAAACTTTAAAATTGGGGATACCATTACTGAAGGAGAACAATTCTATTTCACCGGTATTCCGTCTTTTTCGCCTGAAATATTTAAAGAGGTTCAAAACAAAGATCCAATGAAGACCAAGCAATTGGAAAAAGGTTTGAACCAATTAACCGATGAAGGTGTTGCGCAATTATTTACTCAATTTGGCGGTAATAAAAAGATTATTGGCTGCGTGGGTGAACTACAATTTGAAGTAATTCAATATCGATTATTGCAAGAATATGGCGCATCGGTTCAAATGAATAACCTTCCGTTTTACAAAGCTTGTTGGTTAAGCAGTAAAGATCCTAAAAAGTTGGAAGACTTTGTTCGTTATAAGCAGGCCAATATTGCAGCAGATAAAGACGGTCAGTTGGTTTATTTAGCACAAAGCGAATGGTATTTAAATACCGAAAGGCAAAACAATCCGGATATTGAATTCCATTTTACCAGTGAAGTATTGAAGTAATTAATATTTGCCGAAAGGTAAAAAAGATAGAACATCCTCAAAAAGTAATCAACTTATTTTTTGAGGATTTTTTTATCGTAATAATAGTAAGTTTCCATTACTTACATTAGAAATACATTCATTACTCGCCTTAATATAATAAACAAAATTACCTGGGTCTTGTGGTTGCCCCTTATAGGTTCCGTCCCAACATTTGGTAACATCTGTTGTAAAAAATACACGATTTCCCCAGCGATTGAAAATGGCCATTTCAAAGTATTTCAATCTTCCCTTTGCATATACTCGCCAACAATCATTTAATCCGTCGTTATTTGGAGAGAATGAATTAGGCGCATCAAATGGCGGAATACCTGATAATAGGGTAAACACAATTATACTATCGGTGGTGGAGCAGCCACTAATGGTATCTAATCCATTTACATAATATTTGCGAGTGATACTTGGAAAAGCAATTGGGTTGGGTATGGTTGAATCAGTTAAGTAAATAGGTTGTTCAGTGGTAAACCATTGATAGCGCCCCGCACCTGTAACGAGTAATTTAGCATTTAAATCATAGCAATCAATATCGTTTGATTTTGTAATAATCAGTTTGGGCAAAGGTTTGGTGACAATAGGGATACTTAATCTTGCCGAATCATTACAAACACTGTCTTTAATCTTAACAAAAAAAGTGGTGTTGTTTACCGGATAGGCGGTGGGGTTATTGATGGTAGCATCATTGAATAAATTGGCCGGCGACCAAGTATATACATTTCCGCCAACAGCATTGAGTTGAACGCCAGTTTTGCTGCAAACAGAATCGGCAGCGGCTGAAATGGAAAAATCATTAACCGATTTTACCTTAACCACAATTGAATCTTGGGCGGCACAAGTAAAGCCGCCGGCTGTTCCGGTTACATAGTAGGTGGTAGTAGCGGTGGGACTTGCTTGCGGA
>JBJOQA010000351.1:0-2947 GCA_046050225.1 Bacteroidota bacterium
GCGGACATGGCGACTATAAAATGATTGTGTTGGCACCCGCTTCGGTGCAAGAGATGGCCGATTTTGTTTTCTTAGGATTTGATTTAGCCGATCAATATCGAAATCCGGTGATGATTTTATCTGATGGCGCCATCGGGCAAATGATGGAAAAAGTAACCTTTACCCCCAGGGAAATAAAAAAAATAGATAAGCCTTGGGCTACAGTTGGTAAACCTGCATCACGCGGGCGCAACTTTATTACTTCGCTTCATATCAAACCCGAAGATATGGAAGTGCAAAATTTACGCTTAGTAGAAAAGTATAATCAAATGCGTAAGCATGAAGTGCGGTATGAAGAGCTGCAAACCGAAGATGCTGAATATTTATTGGTAGCATATGGTTTGAGTGCACGCATTTGTCAAAAGGTAGTTGATCTTGCCAGAGTCGAAGGCATCAAAGTGGGTTTGTTTAGACCCATTACTTTGTTCCCTTATCCTTATCAACGCGTAGAAGCCTTAGCGCAACAAGTGAAAGAAATGCTATGTGTGGAGTTGAATGCCGGTCAAATGATTGAAGATGTGCAGTTGGCCGTAAAAGGCAAAGTACCGGTTGATTTTTATGGCAAATTGGGTGGGTTAATTCCTACGCCTGAAGAGATTTTACTTCATTTAAAACAACGCATTCAATAATTTATGGAAACAAGTACATTATTACCCGAAACAGATATAGCACTTGAAGCTTGTGCCATGCATGCAAGTGAGGAGGTATATGAAACGGTTTATCATAAGCCCGATACACTCTTAGATGTAAATATGCATTATTGTCCGGGTTGCGCGCATAGCCTCATTCATAAGTTGATAATGGAAGTGGTGCAGGAGATGAATATTCAAGAAAAAACAATTGGTGTGGCACCTGTTGGTTGTTCGGTATTTGCTTATGATTATATGAATATTGATATGCAGGAAGCTGCGCATGGTCGCGCCGCTGCCGTAGCAACAGGTATTAAACGTTTAATGCCCGATCATTTTGTTTTTACTTATCAAGGTGATGGCGACCTAGCCGCAATCGGTATTGGTGAAACCATTCATGCCGTTAATCGCGGTGAAAATATTTTGATTGTGTTTGTAAATAATGCGGTGTATGGCATGACGAGCGGACAAATGGCGCCCACTACCTTAGAAGGGATGCGCACCACCACATCGCCCAATGGCAGAAATGCAGCGGTGATGGGCTTACCCATTAAAGTAGCCGAATTGATGGCGCAATTGGGTGGCGCATATTTTGTAACGCGACAAACAATAAGCAGTGCCAGTTCGGTAAGGCGCACCAAAAAAGCATTACAACAAGCTTTTAATTATCAACAAGAAAAACGCGGTGCTTGCTTTATAGAGATTTTAAGCAATTGCCCAAGTAATTGGAAAATGACACCCATTGAATCCATGCATTTTATTGATGAAGAGATGGTGAAAACTTTTCCTTTGGGCGATATTAAATTACCGAAACCCGAACCTAAAAAAGAAGGAGGTATAGCATGATGTTAGAAGAATTAATTGTTGCCGGCTTCGGCGGTCAAGGTGTACTTTCTTTAGGCATGACCCTTTCTTACGCAGGAATGGTAGAAGGCAAAGAAATTTCTTGGATGCCGAGTTATGGGCCTGAAATGCGGGGCGGAACTGCAAATTGTATTACCATTTTGTCTGACAAGAAAATCAGCTCACCCATTATCTCTTTGTTTGATTCGGCCATTGTTTTAAATCAACCTTCGATGGATAAGTTTGCGCCACGTGTAAAACCCGGAGGCCTATTAATTTACGAAACAGGCAATGTACTTAAACCAACAACACGTAACGATATTGAGGTGATTGGGATTGCGGCGGCAACAGAAGCATTGAAGATGAAGAATGCTAAGATTATGAACATGATTATTTTAGGGGCATACCTGCAAAAAAAACCGATTGTTCAACAAACATCTGTGCTAACTGCATTGGAAAAGGTGCTGCCTGAAAAATATCATCATCTGCTGCCGGTTAATTTGATTGCAATTGAACGTGGTGCGGCACTAGTGAATGAAAGGGTAAGCGAAAATTGTATTATGTAAAAATTGAATTAATTTTCATTGTTCTACCTATCCGTTAGTTTTAGATATTTATCGTAGTTGTGTACTTTATTAAAGTAACTCCGCACGACTTTTTAATACCTCAATTTTTGATAGGGCATTACTTTTGCTGGAATGCCGAATGCTAATGTTCAAATGCATTAGCCATTTTTATTTTCTTTCTGCTTTAAGCAATTTCCTTTGAATTAATTAGGCCGAGGTAATACATAAACCTACGCCATAAAGAAATTGTGTAGGTAAACTTGAATAATGTAAAAAATTTGCTAAATTGATTTAGCAAAACCTATTTTTAATCAACATCGTCCTATTAATTCAACGAAAATGCAGTTATTGAAGAAGATATTTTTTTTGATTTCATTGCTGGCTAGCCATAAATCGTTTTGTCAGCTTCAACCTAAAATAGATCATTTACAGTTTCCTGCAATTCCCCCTGCATGGGATGAGGCGCTTCCAATGGGTAATGGAATGTTGGGGGCACTAATTTGGGAGAAGGATAAAAAACTTCGCATGTCGCTTGATCATGCAATGCTTTGGGATCTTAGGCCAATGGCACAATTGCACACCGAGGGGTTCAATTTTAAAATGGTTAAAGAAAAAGTATTATCCAATCAATATGAACTTATTCAGCAAATTGGCGATCATCCTTATGAAAGAGAACCGGCCCCCAGTAAATTACCGGGTGCTGCATTAATGTTTGATATACAAAAATTGGGGCCCGTAAATGCTGCAACCCTCAATACCCAAACAGCCGAAACAAAGATAAGTTGGTTGAGCGGTGTAACTATGCAAGCTTTCGTGCATGCAACGCAACCTATTGGATATTTTAAGTTTACCGGGTTAGATCATGAATTG
>JBJOQA010000352.1:0-5314 GCA_046050225.1 Bacteroidota bacterium
AATTTACACGAAAAGACTATATGCAATATTTTAAATCAATTTCGTCTGCAACGGCAAGCCGGGATTTGTTTTTAGCTGTTAAGGAAGGATTGGTTATTAAATTTGGCGATAAAAACAAAACCAGGTATAAGACTAATTAAACTACAGCCTACAACGCTAAGCTGGGCAAAATTTGGGCAGACTTTGTAATGCTCCTCAGTGATGCACTACGCAGAAGTGGTTCAGTGCAACCGTTTATCTTTGGTTGCCGTAACAAAATTCAACATTGCTGCGCGTGGCAAATGGCTTGCCAATCTTACATCACACTAAATATCCACGACTTTGCCTATTTTTAATCTGACCTTTTATAATAGCTACTATGACCCTAAAACATTTTGTAACCATCCTTCTTATTACATTATTGTCATCATCCCTATTTTCTCAAACCTATGAACGGTATAAGAAATTGGAGGATATTTCCATCCAGTCGAAAAACCTGGGTTTTGAAAAGAAAATTTCTATTACCGTTCCGGTGGAGTGGCAAAGAAATGTAGATAAAAAATTTCCGCTTATTATCATTTTTGACAAACAAAATGCAAGAAGTCATAACTATATCATCAATGCCATTGATTA
Source organism: Bacteroidota bacterium (assembly GCA_046050225.1). Lineage (GTDB taxonomy): Bacteria > Bacteroidota > Bacteroidia > Chitinophagales > Chitinophagaceae > Ferruginibacter. Next base: position 613 of record JBJOQA010000352.1, read on the forward strand.
TTTAACCGGCAACGAACAAATGCCATCCTCCGTTATTGTGAGTGTAAACTCAGACCAAGAACATCGGTATCAAGAAACGCAGTATAAAATTTCTGATTCAAGTGGGTTGGCGGCAGAAAACGAAGCGTTTATTTTCAATGAACTGATTCCTTTGATGGAGAAGGATTACAAGGCTTCAAACTTTAGACTGTTGATTGGGCATTCACGCTATGGTTATTTAACCAGTTCCATCTTTTGTACCAAAACCAATGCTATCAATGCGGTGATTGCGATGAGTCCATTTTTTAGTCAAAAAAATACCAACCTAACGCAATCAATAAACAACCTTAAAAACCAAACTTTCGCCAATAAAAAATATTTCCGGTTTGGAATTGGTAACGACTACCCGGATGATTACAGAACAATGGATTCTATTATAAAAATTGCAAACCTTCCATCAAATGTTGATATAAAAGGATCTTATTTTAAGGAAGCCACCCACAACGCAACGCCCGGCTTATTAATCACCATAGCGCTCTATGAAATTTTTGAAAAATGGAATACAATTCAAGTAAAATATCTTTCGAAAAGTCAAACAGATCTAGGAATAAAAGCAGCACTCAGCAAACAAATAGTTGAAAATTATGGAACGGATATTAATTTTTCGCTGGGCATCTTAAATGGAAAAGGGTGGGAGTTTTATAACGACAAACAATATGCTAAGGCCATTCAAGCTTGGAAAATTTTGCTGGATACCTACCCCAATTTTTCAGAAGCCTACTTGTATATTATTGATGCCAAAATTCAATTAAAGGAAAATTACCAGGAAGATATTGCGCTCTTTCAAAAATCGTTAAGCAATTCTGAATTTTATAAAAATGCAGAGAAAGAAGAATTTCAAAAAGAACTGCAAGATTTAATAAAGTAATGCGCAATGAGTATCGAAGCATCTGTTTACCCCGATGAATAGAATTGCGTTTGTGTTGCATGGGTGCATTTCGTTTAATTTAGTGTTAGTGCTATTAGCCACGCAAATTTTATGACCCATTTCACCGAACAAAAAATAGCAGCCATTTATTTTGGCATTTTTTGCAGTAATAGTTGGTCAACAGCAATTACTTACAAGTTGACTGAAAATTTTTTATTTGTTGATAAATCAGAAAGTTATTGGTCGTCAAGATTTACAAAAAGGGGTTACACTTTTTTGGGTGATAAACTTGAACTTGAAGAGAAAAAGTTTGCAGCTATCAATTCATTATTAGCACAAGTGCCATCGCACATTTTTGAGTTGACGCTTCCTAAAAATTCCGATCCGGGAAACAAAGAGGAGTATATCATTTTTATTCAGGTTGACACAAAAGACGGTAAATCTGTACAATTTAAAATTGACGAATATGACCAAACAAGTTTGGCTATTGACAAGGAAATTCTAACATTTAAAGACAGCATAAAAAAAGCAATCAAAATAATTGAAAGTTAAAATGTTTGCAAACAATGTGAATGCACCCAACAAAAAAAGGTTCACTATCCTGCGTAAGCAGTAATTTTGAGTATTAAATTATTACCCGGTTGCAGTATGGTGCTGTCCTCGAATCCAATACCCACACCTTCGCTCTTTTTCGCCGGAAATAAAAAAACCTTCTATTGTTATATGAAAAGTGTGACTACGATTTTTTTAACTTTAGTTCAGTTATTCTGCTTCGCGCAAAAAGCGCAACGTGTTGTTATTTCAAATTCAGACCCCTACGACCTTTATGCAAATATTGATAAAGACAGCAGCACGCTATTTTATGAAATAATCATTCCAACGAACAAGCCAATTGGTACACTGGTGATTTTGCCGGGATCGGGAGAAACGATTGCTGATGTAAAAAAGCAAATTTCATTACACAAGTTGGCAGTGCAAAAAAACTTACTGGTTATTTTTCCTTCCATTAATTGGGGCACAAACAAGCATGAACCGGAGCATCGGCTGCTCGATACCATCTTCAAGCAAGTTGTTGAGCAGTATCATGTTCCCAAAAACAAATTCATTTTGGGAGGCTTTTCCGGTGGAGGGATGTTAGCTTTAACCTATACACAAAAAGCAAACAAGTATAAAGACAGCACCTATATTAAACCGATGGCTGTATTTGGCGTTGACCCACCGCTCGACTATGCCCATTTATGGAAGCACTGCGAAAAAGATATTGAAAGAAATATTTCCCCGGCCGCTGTTCAAGAAGGGCGATGGATTATTGATATGTATACGCATGAATTTGGTGGACCTCCTGACCAACACCGCGAAAATTATATCAAATACTCCATTTTTTCATACAGTGAAAAAGATGGCGGAAATGCAAAGTATTTAAAGAATACGCCTGTTCTCTTATTCACAGAGCCTGATATTATGTGGCAAATGAAAAATAGACAAAGAGATTACTATGATTTAAACTGCGTTGACATTGCTGCAATGATTAATCTCTTGCAAATACAAGGGAATAAAGACGCACAACTTATCATCACAAATAATAAAGGCGTAAGACTAAACGGCATGAAGCATCCTCACGCATGGAGCATTATGGATTCAAGGCTTTGCTTAAACTGGCTATTGAAACAACTTAGTAAGTAGATTTTTTGCCATATGGCGAGGCGTAAAAATTGAAGCAAACATGGCATTTTACGTTCATTCGTTCGCTATGGTGCAAAGATTTAGAGCCGATATTTATCGCTGTTTACAATCGCTATTTTCCGCCGACCCACGCGTGAAAAATCGGTGTTGGCAAAAATAGCAGTTAAGCGAGAAGGGTAAATATTGGCACCTCAACTGCATGCAATAAAAATCCGCTCCTATTATACTTTCCCTTTCAACAATCAATTCGTGCCATATAAATAATATTGGTTTATTTTTCTGAAAGACTTTGGACTTTTAGAAAAAGTAAAGCGATGAAAAAATTATTCATTTGGGGTTCTTCTTTTCTGCTTACCGCTTTGTGTTATGGACAGAACAATAAAATAACAGCATTTGAAAACGGCTTAACAGAACCTAAAGCGCTTCTATTTGAAGATAGCATTTTGAATAAATACAACATTATTCAACGAATGAAGTATCACAAAGTTCCTTCTGTTTCTATTGCTATAATTGATAATGGAAAAATTGTGTTATCTAAAACCTATGGTTGGGCAGACATAGGAAAAAAGCGACCGGCAAATATTAACACACTATATCAAGTGGCGTCTATAAGTAAATCTATAAACGCTTTTGGCATACTAAAGTTGGTACAAGCGGGAAAACTATCTTTAACCCAAGACATACGGAGTTACTTAAAAACTTGGACGTTCCCCGACAATGAGTTTTCAAGAAATAAAACCATTACGATAAAAAATTTACTTAGTCACACGGCAGGTTTGAGCGTTCATGGATTTATCGGATACGCAACAAGCGACAGTTTGCCAACTATCAATCAGATTTTAGACGGACAATCTCCAGCGAATAACGAACCGGTGAAGCCTATCTTCCCAATAAATGAACACTTTGAATATTCAGGTGGTGGATACGCCATCAGTAGAAAAATATTAGATGACAACATTTCGCATAATTATGATAGTTTAATGACTGCAATTGTTTTGAAACCACTCAAAATGACAAACAGCAGTTTTAGTCAACCCCTATCGCAGCTGTACAAGAATTATGCTTACGGAACCGACAAAGAAATGCATACACTAAAAGGAAATTACTATATCTACCCTGAACAAGCTGCCGGCGGACTTTGGTCGACCGCTACCGATATAGCAAAGTTTATTTTAAGCATTCAAAATAATTTAAAGGGCAACCTAAATGCAACACTCAACAAACAACTAACACAAGAAATGCTAACTCCTGTTTTAAATAATTATTCTTTGGGACTTGGTATTGTTGAAAAAGGAGGTGAAAAATACTTTTGGCACGAAGGTGAAAGCTATGGTTACAATGCTATGTTTTATGGAAGTTTTACAACGGGCAAAGGAGTAGTTATTTTAACGAATGCCTATCCGAGCAACGGGCAACCTTTTGTTCAGGAACTTTTAAATAGTGTTGCAACAACTTATAATTGGAAAGACTTTTACAATCCAATCAAGAAGAAGTTAGTTTTTGTTCCAGACAGCTTATTGCTAAAATATGTTGGTGATTATTTTTCTGAGAACGAACAGATGAAAATCTCCATTAAAAAAGATGGCGGTCAACTTGAACTTACAGCAAGACGACCGGAGAAAATGTATGCGACTAACACCGGCACTTTCTTTCTTGCATCCTCGCCTAATGATCAATGTATTTTTTCAAGTTCTGCCAATGACGGCAATATTGATACGTTTGAAGTAATCCAAAACGGTATAACCATTATAAAAGCGAGAAAGAAGAAAGCGTAATTTTTATTGAAGTAAACAGCACGTTACTCATAGATACCACATTTAATGCCAAGCTTAAAGCTGAACAAATTAAGCGGCAACCAACCCAATTAACACAATACTCATTGATATTACTGAATCATACATAACGTTAATTGTTTATATTTGATAGGGGCGAGGAAATTATAAAATGGGTAACCAATCCTTAACCACCAGCCATTTAATTTTAGCGCATGAAGCAAATTAAACGATTTTTATACTTAGTGTTATTTACTTGCTTAACCAATGGCAATTTATTGGCACAAACAAAAGCAGACAGTATTAGCATCATATTTCCCAAAGTACTTTTAGTAAATGA
>JBJOQA010000353.1:0-6081 GCA_046050225.1 Bacteroidota bacterium
GCAACCCCAAGCAAAAGAATTGGAAGAAGCCGTGCTTGGTGCCATCATGCTTGAAAAAAGTGCATTCGATACCGTTATTGAAATTTTAAAACCGGAATGTTTTTATACCGATGCCAACCAACGTGTGTTTAGAGCGATGCAAGGATTGGCTGCCCAAAGTTTGCCCATCGACTTACTTACTGTTGTTGAGGAATTAAAACGTAGAGAAGAGTTAGAATTAGTAGGAGGCGCATATTATGTTTCCAAATTAACCAACGCAGTTGTTTCTTCGGCAAATATTGATGCGCATAGTCGTATCGTTCTTCAAAAATTTATACAACGAGAATTAATTCGTATCAGCGGAGAAATTATTGGCGATGCTTATGAAGACAGTGCGGATGCCTTCGACCTAATGGACGTAGCCGAAAGTAAGCTATTTGAAATCACTAATAACCACTTACGCAAAAACTTCGATGACATTAATACCGTTTTAGTAAAAACGATTAAGAAAATTGAAGATATGCGTACCCGTGATGAAGATCTTACCGGTGTACCCAGCGGTTTTGCCAGTTTGGATAAAATCACTTACGGTTGGCAACCTACCGATTTAATCATCTTGGCAGCTCGTCCTTCTGTAGGTAAAACCGCTTTTGCACTTAACTTGGCACGCACGGCCGCGCTCCATGGCAAGAAACCTACCGGTGTTGCATTTTTCAGTTTAGAGATGAGCTCAAGCCAGCTAGTACAACGTATCCTCAGTGCCGAAAGTGAGATTATGCTTGAAAAAATCACGCGTGGTAAATTGGAAGAACATGAAATGCGCCAACTATATAAACGTGGAATTGACCGTTTAAGCAATGCTCCAATTTTTATTGACGATACGGCCGGCTTGAACATTTTTGAATTACGCGCAAAATGTCGACGTTTAAAAAATAAACACAATATTGGCATCATCATTATTGACTACTTACAATTGATGACCGGAGCTTCGGATGGCAAGAATACAAACCGCGAACAAGAAATTAGTAAAATTTCGCGCGATTTAAAAGGACTGGCAAAAGAACTACAAGTACCCATCATTGCGCTTTCGCAGTTAAGTCGTGAAGTTGAAAAAAGAAAAGAAGGAGCAAAAATTCCACAATTAAGTGATTTACGTGAATCGGGAGCTATTGAACAAGATGCCGACATGGTAATGTTCCTATACCGACCTGAATACTACGATATTACTGCCAACGAAATGGGTGAAAGCAATAAAGGAGAAACACATGTTAAAATAGCCAAACACCGTAATGGTAGTTTGGACACGGTTAAGTTACGTGCTTTACTGCATATCCAAAAATTCGTTGAATACGAAGAAAATGGTGGCGATTTTGGCGGAGGATTCCCGGCAGGAGGCAACTTTAGACCGGTACGTGATGATGAGGGCGGCAGTGGCGCTAAACTCTATATTCAAAAAGGCAGCAAAATGAATGATGGCAATTATGATGACGAAGCTCCATTTTAATTCCTAATATTAACGAATTATTTTTTGCATTAATGCAGCATATTTCATCATGAGTATCCCTTTTTTTTACTGCAAAGAAACTGCATCTATCAGACAAACCATCCAGCTAGATGAGCCTACTTCGAAGCATGTGATTCAAGTGCTTCGTATGGAAGTAAACGAACCAATACTACTTACAAACGGAAAAGGTCTACGCATGCATAGCGTTATCATTGACGCCCATCGTAAACGTTGTACAGTACAAGTAAATCATGTTGAAGAGATAGCCCAACAAACACCGGAAAGAATAATTGCGATGGCCATTTTAAAAAACAGCAGTCGCTTTGAATGGTTCTTAGAAAAAGCGACCGAACTAGGCATCAATCAAATAATTCCATTGATTACTGAACGAACCGAAAAAACGGCCTTTAAGGAAGAACGACTGCAACAAATTGTTATAAGCGCGATGCTACAATCGCAACAAGCTTGGTTGCCAATATTACACGCGCCTCAAAGTTTCAAACAACTTATTGAACATAAATGGGAAGGTAAAAAGTATATCGCGCATTGCCTGCCGGATGCCGAAAAACAACCTTTAAAAAGCCTTAGTGCTTCAAATGCACTAGACCCGCAAATTGTTTTAATAGGCCCTGAAGGTGATTTTAGCGAAGCAGAAATTAATCTAGCTAAAGAAAACAATTATAGTGCGGTAAGCTTAGGTGAAACCCGCCTTAGAACAGAAACAGCCGGCTTATTAGGTGCGGTATTTCTTTCCAACTTTAGAAACTGATTTATCTAAGAATATCACTACATTCGGAAATGATGCGCATTTTCGTTTTAAGCTTACTCATGACTGGCTCCATTTCCACTTGGGGACAAATGGCCTTCTCATCTAATGAAGCCGCATTAACAGCATTCAATACACAAAGCGACAATGAAACCAGAGCATATGCCTGCTTTTTTTTAGCAGACCGATATATGGATAACAGTCAATATGACTCCGCTCAATTGTGGCTGAACAATATTTACACCATTTATAAAGTTCAACAACCAAAACTATTCAACTACTTTGTTTTGTCGAGACAAGCAGAAGTATATTACTACAACAATCTATTGGAATTGGGTTTAAACGTTGCGCAACAAGCCTTACTTATTGCAGAAGACTTAAAAGATTCAATATTAATAGCAGATGCAAGCAATTTTACCGGATTGTTTTATACCAATAACAATCAAGCACAAAAAGCTATCCCCTTTTTTTTGAAAGGAATACAATATGCCAAACAACCTCCTTATCCTAAACAATACCTAACACTGAGTTTACCACATCACATTTATGGGAACCTTGCGGAAGCCTTTGAAAAAACTGCTCAATATGATAGTGCATTGTGGTATAGTAGACTTTCATTGCAAAAAGCAGAAGAAATTCAATACACAAGAGGAATGGCTTTAGCCGAACAAAATTCAGGGAAAATTTTATTGGCGCAGAATAAGCATAAACAAGCAATTGAACGATATGAAATTTGCAAGCAATTAGCAATAAAAAGCAACAACGAAGATGTTTTGCTGCTTGCCTATTCAGGTATGGCACTTTGCTATGCGCATCAAAAGGAATTTGTAACCATGCAAAAACTATTAGACAGTGGTTTCACCTCCCTTCAACAACAACCAAACTTGAATATATTATTCTCAAAAGAGTTTATAAAAGAAGCGATTTCGGCCTATAAATTAGCCAACAATCAAATGGGCATTAGCAAAGCCTATCAATCTCTTTTTCGTATTGACAGCCTTGGAAGCAGTTACAATAATTTACAGGTACAACGCTTAATAAAAAGTGCAGGTGAAGCAGAAAAAGAAATCTTAAAGATGCAAGTGAATGAAGCCCAGCATAACGAATCTATTGCCAATACCTATTTCTTACTAGCCCTAGCCGGTTTTTTTATTTTGCTTATTATTTCAGGTACCATCTATTACTTCATCCGCCAAAAAATTAAAGTTAGTAGTTGGCGAATACAAATCAGCCAGGACCTACACGACGAAGTAGGTGGAACCCTAAGTGGAATTGGCTTTATGAGTGAAATTACGCAGCAACGTATTGCAGCCAATGACATGGAAGGTGCTCAAACATTTTTGCAAAAAATTGTTACGAACTGTAAAGAAATGAGCGAAAAAATGGGAGATATTGTTTGGGCCGTTAATCCGGCGAACGATAGCATGGAAAAAACAATTGAAAAATTAAGCAGCTTTGCCAAACAAATTGGCAATACAAAAAACATTCAGGTAAAAGTATTGGTACAACCCAGCATTTTTGAAAGTACGGTTGATCTAAACAAAAGAAAGCAACTATACCTAATTTGTAAAGAAGCGATAAACAATGCCATCAAGTATAGTCAATGCAAAACTATTAGCCTCCATTTTCAACAAGAAGGGAAAAAGCATCGAGTTGCAATCATAGACGATGGCATCGGATTTAATACCAAAGAAACATTTGCAGGGAATGGCCTTAAAAACATGCAGTACAGAGCATCCGAAATAAAGGGAACGCTTACCATTTCATCAACACATAACACCGGAACAAAAATTGAATTAGTCTTTTAACAAATTCACCCAATTGGGTTAAACCTTTCGAAGTATTCTATCGGATATTTGTAAATGTAATCATACATCATGGAGATAAGAGTTTCAATATTTGAAGACAATAAATTGATTAGAGATGCCTATGAAACCATTTTGGGAAGCGGACATGGATTTACTTGCGTAGGTGTATTTTCAGATTGTAATGACTTGCTATTTTCTATCAAAAAAAGCAGACCCGATGTTGTGTTGATGGACATAGAACTACCGGGCATTGACGGCATTGAGGCCACCAAAATTATTGCTACTACTTTTCCTGAAATAAAAATTTTGATTCAAACAGTATTTGAAGATGATGATAAAATATTTGCAGCCATTTGTGCAGGTGCCAGTGGATATATTCTAAAAAACAATGGATTAGCAAGACTATTGGAAGCAGTTACAGAAGCTTATAATGGCGGCTCTCCCATGTCGCCAACAGTTGCATCAAGGGTATTGCGTCTATTCCAAAAATTTGCTTTTTTACAACCACAAATAACCAATACCAATTTCGACCCAACCCTTAGTACACGCGAAAAGGAAATACTTTTATTAATGACAGAAGGCAAAGATTTTAGATCTATTGCCGAACAACATTTTATTAGTTATGAAACCGTTCGTACCCATGTAAAAAAAATCTACAAAAAATTACACGTCACCTCTGCCTCAGAAGCTGTTGCAAAAGCTATTAAACAACGGCTCGTATAACAAACAACTACGCTACCCTCCTTATTCCATCTACATCAAGTCGTTATTTGAGGTATCACCCAAATTTTTTATTTAAGCCTATCCATGCTCATAATTCACCCAATTAGGTGATAAAATTCGGCTTGCACGAAAGATAGTTTTGTGCAAAACAAAAGGATATGATTTTTAAACTTAAGCACTTACTTCTTAAAACCCATCCAACGAAATTATTTTCAACCCTGCGGATTTTCATCTTTACAACATCATTTACAGCCATACAAAATATCCAGGCGCAAACTACTCTCGCAAATGAGGCCATCCCCAATAAAATAACTTTAAAAGAACTGAGCATTCCCAGCTCTCCTCTTTTTGATTTAATGGGTGCATCGCCATCTTTAGTTGCCAAATCATCCGACATCAAAGACTTTAAAGTTGATTGGAGTTTTCGATCTTGGCGACTCAATCCAAACTTGGCTATTCAATCACAACCTATTTGGGAGCTATTTTACAATCGAAAAAATTTAAACAAATACCAACAAGCTTCAAAGTTTGCACGCATGCTTGCTTCCACCGATCTTTCGGTAGGAACTATTCAAAACGAAAGCAATGACAGAAGAATAGGAGGAGCACTAAAAATAAACCTATACAAGCAAAAAGATCCGTTACTTGAAAAGGACCAATACAACGAAATTCAACAACAATTTGCCGAAGAATTTAGTCGATTACAATCCAATGAAAGAGATATTCTAAAACAACTCGACACCACTTTTAAGCCATCTGAAATGAATCGATTACGTTCTTTACTTAAAGAAAATGACATTCAACTTAGTACCTATTATAGTAGACGCAACAATGCAATTCAAGAAAAAGCCAAAGAAATAATGGCGGATAGTTGGAATGCTTCTTTTGTTGATTTTGCTTTTGGCAAAGTATTTACCTATTCAACGGATAGTATCGGCGCATTAAGCAAACTAAAACTCAATCGAAATACCGGTAACGGGGCATGGATTAATTTTGGATTTGGTGTTGGCAAAAGAGGCATGATAACCGGACTAATTCGATCCACATTTTATGAAGAATTAGTAAACTTCACCTTACGCGACCAACAAACAGGCGACCTTACCAATGAAGAAGCCATCGCTTCAAATAAAATCATTACACTAGGTATCAACTTTCGTTATGGCGGGCCGGTTTATAACTTCTTTGCAGAATTTGTAAGAGAAGGCAAAACCACCAAAACCCCATTTGATGCGCTTTCGTCAGCCTTCACAACACCTACCGGTAAGGAGATTGTTGCGCAATCGGTAAAATGGGATATTGTT
>JBJOQA010000354.1:0-8218 GCA_046050225.1 Bacteroidota bacterium
CCTGCTGCTGTAGAATTTCCTATAATTGGCGAAGGTGTAAATGCTATTTGCCGACAATTGCATTTGCAGCGTGGTGCAACCTTGAAGGTTAGTACGGGTGCTCATTTAATTATTACCGGAACGCAATAAATAAAAAGGGTAATCTAACAGTGTAGATTACCCTTTTTCATAAAAACATATAATATTTAGGCCAAATCGTTGGTCCATTGATCTCTTTCATCGGGACTAAACTTCCAAGGTGCAAAATTGTTTTCAATATTGCTAAACATGCCATTCCATTCGGCCGGCGCATTACTGTCTTCCATAATAAGCGATCTACGCAATTGAACAATGATGTCTAAAGGGCTAATGCTTACAGGGCAAGCTTCTACACATGCATTGCAGGTAGTGCAGGCGCGTAATTCTTCAACCGATATATAATCATTTAATAAGGTTTTTCCATCGGGTTCAAATTCGCCTGAAGCATTACGTTTACTGCCGGCTTCTTCCATACGATCGCGCGTGTCCATCATGATTTTACGCGGACTTAATAGTTTGCCGGTTTGGTTGGCGGGGCATTCGGTGCTGCATCGGCCACATTCGGTGCAACTGTATGCATCGAGCAAATTCTTCCAACTTAAATCAAATACATCGCGTGCGCCAAATTTCATCGGCGCTTGCTCTCCGCCGGTGGGCGCCAACTCGGGTTGCATCATATACAGCACTTCTTTTTGTACTGATTCCATGTTGCCTATATCGCCTTTACTATTTAAGCGCGCATAATAAGCATTTGGGAAGGCTAATAAAATATGCAAATGTTTGCTATAAGGGAGATAGTTTAAGAAAGCTAAAATTCCAATGATGTGAATCCACCAGCAACTACGTTCAATGAGTATTAAAGTTGCAGGCGTAGTGTTTTCAAATAACGGACTGATGAGAGCGCTAACTACAAAGGCACCGGTTTTTTCATAATGTGGCATATTGGCTGCCTGTAAGGCAAAGTCGGCTGCGTTCATCAACAAGAATAAACTCATTAAGATGATTTCGGCCGAAAGGATGTAATTGGCGTCGCTTCTTGGCCAACCATTTAAATCGTTGCTGGCAAACCTTTTGAGTTTAATTACGTTTCTTCTGATTAAGAAGATTACACAAACGGCGATTACAGCCACAGCAAGTATTTCGAAAAAGTTAATAACGAAACTGTAGAAATTACCAAGTAATGGAAAAAATAGGCGGTGTGTACCGAAAATTCCGTCTAATACAATTTCTAGTACTTCAATATTGATAATGATAAAGCCGGCATAAATGATCAGGTGCATAATAGCAACGGGCATATTTTTAAACATTTTCTTTTGCCCCAATGCTAATAGCAATAAGTTTTTCCAGCGTAATGCCGGTTGGTCGGTTAGGTCTTCCGGCCTGCCGGATAAAATATTTCGTTTGATTTGTAAGATGTTTTTGCCAAAGAGCCAAGCGGCTGCGGCAAGCACAATAACAAATAATATTTGGGGAACAAGGTTCATACGAAGCAATTTAAAGGCGCTAAGTTAATTATTTATGTAGTTTAATTGTTGATTTGTATAATAGTTGCTATTTTTCGGGTCTAAACTTTTTATGGCGTGAGTAGCACCAAAAAATACATCCTTTCGGCCGCAGGGGTACAAAAGAAAATGAGGCGGATGGCATTGGAAGTTGCCGAGCAACATTATAATACAGCCGAATTGATTTTATTGGGTATACCGGAGAGTGGAATGGTGATTGCACATGCCATGCAGGCTTTGTTAGCAGAACTGTTGAGTGGAAAGGTGGTGGTTGGAAAATTGGCGATGGATAAACAAAATCCCAAATCGGTAGCATTGGAGCCGTTGATGGACTGTAAGAACAAGGCTATTATCATTATTGATGATGTTGCTAACAGCGGAAAAACAATGTTATATGCCTTAAAGCCATTGCTTGAAACTTATCCGGCAATGATTCAAACTTTGGCATTAGTGGAACGTACCCACAAATCCTTTCCGATTGCATTGGATTATGTTGGACTTTCAATTTCCACTACATTGGATGAACATATTTATGTAGAAGTTGCCGAAAACGAAATTACCGGCGCTTGGATGGAGGTTCTTTCCTGATATTCCAAATTCCTGTTTACAAACCGAATTAATTTGATTCATTGGGGAAGCCCCTTTAAATAGCTTTATGCCTTTAATAAAAAGAATACTTATAGTTTGTTATCTGTTTTGTGGCAGTAGTTTGTTTGCCCAAAATGTAGGTATTGGAACCGTTTCTCCCAATAACTCGGCGCAATTGGATGTACAATCTAATTCAAAAGGATTTTTATTGCCCCGCATGTCAACAGCAGAAAGAAACGCTATCGCCAGTCCTGCACTGGGTTTGTTAGTTTTTGATACCGATAAAAATTGTTTTTTATTTTTTGATGGTGCCAAGTGGAATGCTTTGGCATTTGTAAACGAGAATAAAGTTCCTCTACAAGGCCGCCAGCCATTGGATGCCACTGCTAATCAGTATTTTGGCAGTAAAGTCGATATTTCAGGCGATTATGCAATTGTTGGTGCGAAAAATTGGTCTACGAATAATATGTCGAATAGGGGTGCAGCTTATATTTTTTATAAAGGATCAGGAGGCTGGTTGCAACAAGCGAAGCTTACGCCTACCGATTCGGCAGCCAATGATTTATATGGAGGGAATGTTGCTATTCAGGGAGATTATGCGGTAGTAAGTTCGCCCACCAAAACCAATGGCAGGGGTAAGATTTATATTTATAAACGTACGGGTACTAGTTGGGGGTTAGAAGGTAGTTTTACTCGCACCGGTGGCGTAACAAATGATAATTTTGGGTTTGGCTTAGATATCGCAATAAATGCCAATGGCGTGCCGGTGGTTTTTTCGGGTACACCTTACAGTGACTTAAATGGCACGGATAAGGGTGAAGTATCTATGTACATCAGAAATAATACAAATGGTACTTGGAGTTTATTGCAAACCATTCAGGCAGCGGATGTGTCATCCGCCGATAATTTTGGCTTTAATATTACAGCAGAGGGTAATTATGTAGCAATAGCCGCACCATATCAAGATGCCGGCGGAACTAATACCGGTGCGGTTTATATTTATTTGTACAATGGTACAAACTATGTGTTACAGCAGCGATTACAAGGAAATACTTCCGGTGCAACTTTTGGCTTAAGCATCGCCTTACAAGGTAATTTGATTGCAATTGGTGCTCCAATGGCTCCACTGTTTGCCAATACCAGTCCGGCAGTTTATGTTTATACACGAAATAATACTACTTGGACGAATACTAGTCAATTATACCAACTCAATCCTTCGCAAGCCGCATTAAATGGCGTATTTGGTATGTCGGTCGCTATCAATGGAAGTAGGTTAATGATTGGCATGCCCGGCGGTATCGACTTTCCTAATGGTACTAATATAAATTATTCAGGCATTATCGGTACGGTATATTTGTATGATCACAACGGAACGGGTGTTTATAATAGCCCGGCCATTCGAACCTTACAAGCAGAGTCGCCTACCGACGGAGATTTATTCGGACAGTCGCTTGCCATTAATGCTTCCGGTATTTATATCATTGCGGATAATCGCGTAGCACTAGCTAATCTGGCAAATGTGGGTGCTGTGTTTTTTGGAAGTTGGTAGTGTTTATTCAAGATTGAGTTGTTGGTCTTTCCAATAGCGATCAAAATTGGCTAAAGATATGGGCGATGCAATTTGCAAGTCTCTAATAGCGGTTGTATCGTTTAATTTCCCGGCGTTGCAGCGATAAAGTCGCGTTAATTGCGGATTGTACCGAACTATTTGATAGAGATAATAGGGGCGTCGATTTTTATAAATGAGTACATCTGATTTGAAATCCTGTTCGTGTTCCCAATACAAATTATAAAATATTTTTTTTGCCGCATCTAGCACGCCATATTGTAAGGATAATCGAAATGAGTATTTATCGTATTGATGGGTACTGTCATTGAATAAATTTGCTTGCGCAGTTAGGGCAGCAAAATATTGAAAGTCGGCGTACCCGTCTAAATTAATATCCGTTTTTCGGTCATAACCATGAAACCCATACCAGGCTTTAAAGTTGGAAGTCCATTTGTTATTAAAATGGTATTGCATATCTAGCTCCCCTTCATCACTAGGCGCATACAATATTCTAAATGGAGTGCCACCAACCGAAAAGGAATCCATATAACCGGCAAAAAAATTATCGTTTTCGGTTAAGGTCGAGTCGAATGTGTACGTATATTTTTCCGGCCAAACTTTTCGATCGGTTACGGTTTCCTCCTCTTCTGTACGAAGTTGACCACAAGCCGTTAGTAATCCCACTAATGCGAGTAGTAAGAATGGATTGTATTTGGGAGAACGATTAGGTTTCAATTGGTATTTTTAATTTTTATGGTTGTAAAAGTATTACATCGGCAAAAAAAAACGTTGTAACAACACAAAAAATAATAACTTCATTCTTAAAAATTTTAACGATGGATACTGCTATTCAAGAAAAAGTAAATGCCTGGTTACAAGGTAATTACGAACAATCGGTAAAAGACGAAATTAACCGATTACAAACTGAAAATCCGGATGAACTTGCCGATGCATTTTATAAGAATCTTGAATTCGGTACAGGTGGCCTTCGCGGCATCATGGGTATTGGCACCAACAGGATGAATAAATATACGGTTGGGATGGCTACTCAAGGCTATGCGAATTATTTAAAACAATGTTTTGGTGATAATGTAAAGGTAGCGGTTGCCCACGACTGTAGAAATAATAGTCGTTTTTTTGCCGAAACTACGGCCAATGTTTTTGCGGCTAATGGAATTAAGGTTTATTTGTTTGAAGCCTTGCGTCCAACTCCTGAATTGAGTTTTACGATACGTCATTTTGGTTGCCAAGGTGGGGTGGTTTGTACCGCATCGCACAATCCTAAAGAATATAATGGTTATAAAGCCTATTGGGATGATGGCGCACAAATGGTTTCGCCACACGATAAAAATGTAATTGTTGAGGTGGATAAAATTGCTTCGGTAGATGATGTGAAATGGAGCGGCGGTGAGCATAATATTACCATTATCGGCGAAGAAATGGATAAGATTTACATCGATATGGTAAAAGGATTAAGTGTTTATCCCGATGTATGTGCCCAACAGCATGATTTGAAAATCGTGTACACTTCTATTCACGGTACCGGTATTAAATTGGTACCGCAAGTATTGGCTTCTTATGGCTTTACCAATGTACACGTGGTAGAAGAACAAAGTACGCCGGACGGAAACTTTCCAACCGTTGTTTACCCCAACCCTGAAGAAACCGAAGCCATGAGCATTGGTTTGCGTCAGGCGAAAGCATTAGATGCGGATATTTTATTGGGTACCGATCCGGATAGTGATCGTGTAGGTATTGGCGTTAAAAATAATCATGGCGAATGGGTGTTAATGAACGGTAATCAAACCGCGGTGTTGGCTTTTAACTATATGATTGAAGCCCGCAAAACAAAAGGGATTGCACAGCCCAATGATATGGTGGTAAAAACTATCGTAACCACCGACTTAATTGATAAAATTGCTGCCGAAAGCGGCGTTGCTTGCTATAATGTGCTTACCGGTTTTAAATGGATTGCTTCTTTGATTAAAGAAAAAGAAGGCAAAGAAAATTACATTGTTGGCGGTGAAGAAAGTTTTGGTTTAATGATTGGTGACCAAGTGCGCGATAAAGATGCGGTTAGCGCCGTTGCCTTATTGTGCGAAATGGCCGCTTATGAAAAGAGTAAAGGTCGCAGCCTTTATGCAAAGCTGATTGACCTATCTGTTCAATATGGCTTGTACAAAGAAAGCCTGATAAGCATCACTAAAAAAGGAATGAACGGAGCTAAAGAAATTGCGGATATGATGCAAGGTTATCGCGATAATCCACCGGCTCAAATTGATGGCGTTCCGGTTGCGCAGTTACTTGATTATGAACTGAAAATTGGTCGCAATTTACAAACCGGTGAATCATGGACCATTGATTTACCAAAGAGTAATGTGTTGCAATTTGCATTGGCTGATGGGTCAAAAATTTCGGCTCGTCCAAGCGGTACCGAACCAAAAATTAAATTCTATTTTAGCGTTAATACATCTATTGCTTCAGCAGATGAATTTGAAGCGGCTGAAAAGGATTTAGATGCCAAAATTGAACGAATTGTAAAAGATTTGAAATTGAAATAGTTTCTTTCGTTATTTTAGGAACGGTCGGTATTTAAATGCCGACCGTTTTTATTTTGTTCTGCACAAACTGTTGACTATCCTTTCAACTTCGGTTATAGAAATGTATTTTTGGGGCGGAAAAACTACTAGCAAGAACATATGAATAATTACGACGATACCTACCGACATAAAGGCCTTCGGAAAAAACTGGTGGATGCTTTGCGCCTCAAAGGAATTTCCGACGAAGCGGTGTTGCATGCCATTAATGCCATTCCGCGCCATTGTTTTTTAGATAGCGTATTTGATGAGATTGCTTATGAAGATCGAGCATTTCCGATAAGAGAAGGTCAAACTATTTCGCAACCTTACACCGTAGCTTACCAATCGCAACTGTTACAAGTAAAGCCATTTGAGAAGATATTAGAAATAGGCACGGGAAGTATGTATCAAGCAACTATTTTGGCCGAATTGGGTGCTCAAGTGTATACCATCGAAAGGCAGAAGGGATTATTTGAAATCACCAAGAGCTATATCTATAAATCAAAATACCCGAAATTAAAATTCTTCTTCGGCGACGGCTTCGAAGGGCTTCCCACTTATGCGCCTTTCGACAAAGTGTTGATTACTGCTGCGGCGCCTATCATTCCACCCAAATTAATGGAACAATTAAGAACCGGCGGCAAAATGGTAATTCCGGTAGATGAAGGAGAACATCAACGAATGTTACGTCTAACCAAACAAGCCGATGGCAGCTATACAGAGGAAGCATTTGAAAATTTTTCTTTTGTGCCCATGCTCGCCGGTAAAAATCAATAATAGCTTTAAATGTATTACGCTTAAATATAAATTCTTGGTATGAAGTTTTTTGCTCGTGTTGTGATGATCTGTAATCTATGTTTTATTGTTTCAGTTATTATGCGATTGATCGAAATAAAACAACATCAAGATGAGAAGTTTAATGATGTGGTATTGTTGAAGCCGGTGCAAAGTACCATTGTGGTTTTAGGTTATGGGGCTATTGTAATTAATGTACTTTTTTGTCTACTATTTTTAATTTCGGCTATTATACCCAAATGGAAGTATCAACCCAATTGGATGACCTGGGCCAATTTGTTTTTTTTATGTTTGCAGATTTACTATTTCTTCTTCAGCACTTGGTAGTAAAGTGGTTAGGCTGTTTTTCGTTTAATGCGTACCGTTATCATCATTAATTTCTAGCCAGTATCCATCCGGATCTTGTAAGTAAATTTGTAAAACGCCGTCTACTCTTTTGGTAATGGCTTCCTTTTCCCCTGTCCAACTTTCAAAATGGATATTTCTCTTTTTTAATCCTTCAATAAAATTAGGTATCGAGGGCACAGAAAAACAAAAGTGCATTTCTTTGGGATGTTCGATGGCAACCTTTCCAATACGCAACAAATGCAATTGAAATCCTTTGCCTATATGAAGCCAAGTGTGCTTGCCATCATGAAAAGGTTCGGCAATCGTATCCAAGCCCACTACTTCTTGATAAAATCTTGTGCTAATTTCTAAGTTGCTAACATTTAAAGCAATATGATTTAGGATGGCACCTTTTTGTTGTGCTTGAACAGCGACGGAAAGCACTATAAATACTACTATGAGCGAAGAGAATTTGGCAAGTGTTTGCATAAAAATAATTGTGCAGTTAAGTTACTATAATCCTAATTGGTATTAACCTGTTGAAAAATATTTTTTCTTTGTTCATTTTCCTAACATCAATCAGTTTTTTGGATGGAACCAATCATGAAAACCCTTTTTCTTGGGTGGTAACTTGTGGATGAAAATCATTACTCACACTAAAATCATCATCATATGAAACAGTTACTCTTATTGCTGTTGATGTGGCCGGTGCTGAGTTTGCAGGCCCAAAAAACACCGGCTTGGGAAAAAAATTACGATTTTGTAGACGAATGTATTTGCGGTTTATCCAAAGTAGGCAAAGCCGGCATGGTGGGCTATGTAGACAAAAAAGGCGAAGTGCTCATTGCTTTGGAATATAA
>JBJOQA010000355.1:0-15978 GCA_046050225.1 Bacteroidota bacterium
CGCCGCTTCGCTGGATGGAGAAACGTTTGAAGGTTTAAATCGTTTTAACGTTTAAATCGTTTGACGGGTCCTGTTCATCAGCCTCGGGTTTCAACCCGTGGTTGCAATACAAATCCGCCGCTGCGCTGGATGGAGAAATGTTTGAAGGTTTAAATCGTTTCAACGTTTAAATCGTTTGATGGCATCTGTTCATCAGCCTCGGGTTTCAACCCGTGGTTGCAATACAAATCTACCGCTGCGCTGGATGGTGATTGTTGTGTGTTTCGTGGGGACACGAACCACGGCGGTAGTTATGTTTGAATCGTTTCAGCGTTTGAGGGTTTAAATCGTTTGAATTGTTGTTCGTTCGCCGCTTGGAGGAATGGAAATGAGATTAAAATGGCACAATAAGTTAAGCACAAAATCCAATGCATCATTCTTGCGCCAATTTATCAGTCTCGGGTTTCAACTCGTGGTTGCAATAAACATGCAGTGCTTCGCTAGATACCGGATCTTTAGAAGGTTTGAAGCGTTTCTGCGTTTAAGATGCTGTGTTAATTTGAAATGTTTGTGTCATTAATCATTTGCATCTGCGCTTACCTAAGTTCTGAAGTTGATGCGTTCTTTTAGCACTAGGTGGGGCTTGAAAAGGGAATGCGATAGGGTAATACATTATCTGTGTAAGTAAAAATTGTTTTAATAATTACCACTGCTATTAAACCAATATCGAACACCAATTAATTTGTTTTGGTGTTATTTAAATTATTTAGATATATAGCGTAGAATTATGTTTAACCAATAAATACTTCTACTGAGCGTACAAATTTGTAAAGATGGCTATCATTTTAATAGGACAAATCGTATTTGAATACCTCATTTGGGGGATATGGCGTTATAATAATACTCCATAACTTGCAGTTACTGTCTTAAGTTGGCATTGCCAATTTTCGAGGAACTTTTTTTAAATCCTATATCTTTTTTCTTTTCCGTAAAAGCGGCTCATGAAAAGAATATTAGATGAACATATTTAATTACATATTACGAATAATAAATTTAGCGAAACCACGAATTGTATTGAGTTTTTACTTAATTTATTTTTGTTCACACATTTCACTTGCTCAACCCGGTTTTTTAGGCACAACCATTGCAAATGGTGCCTATGTGAATTATAATTTAAATGATTTGGGTGCTTTTAGGCAATATCGATTGCAGGCTACCACTGCTAGTGCAAGCGGTGTTCGATTTTGGCAATTTGTAAATGGAACCGTAGCTGCGCCAAATTGGAATCTTACTTGGCGCCCCTATTCAGGGATATGTAATTCGTTACCTAATACTATTATTTCTGGTTATAATGTTTTAATTGGGCCAAACAATGCCTATCCCGCAACCACGGCTACTGCTACTTTTAACAGTACCGGTGGCGGTTGTTGGGGCTATGTTCCGGTTGTTACCAGTGGAAATTATTATACTTTTAATATAACCGAAAATGCTGCAGCTGATAACAACATGGCGGTTTTGGAAACTGCTTTTAATCCTACAGCATTTGTAAGTACGAGTCAATTCCCTGCAGTACCTACTTCTACTAGCGGTGTTACATTAAGCGTAAATATGGCAGCAACACCCAATGCAGGTGAAACGGTTTATGTTCGATATTCAAATAATGGGTTTGCAACTTCAACTATCGCTACAGTAAATTTTTCGGGCACTTCCACTGGGGTTGCTGCTATTCCGGCTATGACAGGCACGGTGCAGTATTATTTTTTTTCTGCACCTTCTATTGCGGGTATGCCTACTGCAACCAATGCCGACATGCTTACGCTTAATTTATTAAATAATGGCGGTACCAATTATTCCTATACCGTGGCAGGTGCTTTTACTCAATATGAAAGAATAGGTTTTACAGAGGCTTATTCACCAATTACTACCGTTGGAGGAGCCACGGCAATTGTTGGCGGTACAGGTATTGGCAATTTTTCTTCAAACGGTGGAACTGCTGATATAAATAATGGCGCTGCATTAATTCCTCTACCGTTTAACTTCAGATATGGTAATTCTAACTTTGTAGCAACCACCAATTATTTGAATGTAAGTGCCGATGGGTTTTTGAGTTTTGTTTTAACTGGTACTAATTTTAATAAAGTAATTAGTAGCGATAATAATCAATTATTTACCACTAATCAACCCATCAACGTTATTGCTGGATGGTGGGATGATTTAGACATCAATACCGGCCAAGTATTATATCAGGTAATGGGTGTTGCGCCTAATCGAAGAATGATTATTCAGTACGGGAATGTTTTAGCAAATTCCTTTTCTGCAAATAGAATTAATTTTCAAATAGTACTGTATGAAACTACCCATCATATTGAATTAAAATACGGTACTGCATCTACAACAGTTTTTAGTATATATGAATCAGGCTCTGCAGGCGTTAAATGGTCGCCCGGGGGGTTAGGCAATTACGTGGATGCTATTACCGGTTCTTCACAATTGGGGTATGCGGCAAATTGTGCCCAGCAATTTCCTAAAGTCAATTATCGTTTTGTGCCTAAAAACGGTGCACCAACACCCAAAGCCACAGGAACATACAATGTTGGATCAGGGCAGCATTATCCCACATTATCAGAAGCAATAGCCGATTTAAATCATCGAGGGGTAGGTGGTGCTGTTTTATTTAATTGTACCGATGCGCTATATGATTTTAGCACAGGCAACACTTTTCCAATATTGTTAGGGCAAATTGGCGGAACTAGTGCAATCAATACCGTAACCATTGATGGAAACGGTGCACAGTTAAAAACAGTAGGCGTAAGGGCAGGAAGTTTATATTTAAATTCGGCTTCTGTTGCAACCGATGCTACTTCAAACCAAGCGATCATTCGTGTAATTGGTACCGATTATTTAACCTTTCAAGATTGGGATATCAGTAATCCTAATACTTATCCACTCGCCACAATGGTGCCAAGCTGTGGATTATTAGTTACCAATGCTACCGGTAGTGATGGTTCAACGAATAATATTTTCAAAGACTTAACCGTTTCGTTGCTCCATGCAGCCAATTTCTCTACAGCAATAATGCAAATGGAAAATCCGGATGCCCCGATTTTAAGTGTAGGGGGGGCAAATTCGAATAACCAGTATTTAAACCTTACCATCGATTATGTGCATTACGGCATTCGTATTTTTGGCGATGGAACTTTTTTTGATAATAATACCGAAATAGGGGCCGTTGGTGGCGCAATAACCCGAATTGGTACTGCGGCTGTTAACAGCATCGGCAATATAGGTACGTCTATTTATGGCATTTATGCTTCTAATCAAAACGCACTAAAAATTCATCATTGTGAAGTGCAAAATGTAACCGGCACATTGAACAATTTTGAGGTATGCGGTATTCGGGCATTGGGCTTGTTAGGTACTTGTGCCTTTTATAATAATAAAATTTCAACGATTGCCTCCTCTGCAGTAAGCTATTTTTCAAATAATGTAATGGGGATGTTTTTAACAGCGAATGCAACCGGCACTAATGAAATTAGAGTGTATAATAATTACGTAACAAAAATTACCTCGAGTTATAATGGTGCATCCATTGCAAACAGGCAATTGAAGGGTATTTATGTAACTGGAGGAAACAGCAGTTCGGTAGCACATGTTGGATTTAATACAGTTAGTTTAGATGGGTCGAGTTCGCCTAATTCTTCTTCGGTATGTTTAGAATCCGGCATGAGTATTAATGCAGCTTTTAGCTGTAGAAGTAATTTGTTAGTCAACCTAACCGGTGCGCAATCAGGCAACGCCGTGCATTATCTTTTGGCAGTTCCTCAATTCAATTATGCCAGTTTCCCCAATGGATTTAATAATAATATTTATTATCTCGCAAACCCTTCAAACGGATACATCGGAATAGGATCTTTCACGAATTATGCCACGCTGAGTAGCTGGCAATTAGCCATGAACCAAGATGCGCAGTCGTTTGATACCAATCCGGATTTTGTAGATGTTCAAAATTATGCGATTAATACTGCCGGTTTAACAGATGTAGAAGGAGGTGGAACTTATGGATCCCCTGCTACAATGACATGGGTAACCGATGATTTAGATGGGCAACCTAGAGATCCTGCCATGCCCGATATCGGTGCAGATGAAATAGATGGTTGTGCAATGGGAGTATATTATTGGAGAGGCACTGTTAGTAATGATTGGCATAATCCGGCAAATTGGTGCCGCAATCAAGTTCCAACCGTAGCCCACAAAGTTGTAATAAAACCGGGCACCCCTTTTGCTCCAATCATTTCGAATGATCATGCAAATGTGCATTCACTTCGAATTCAAGGGGCAACAATAACCTTAGCCAATGGTAAACAATTAGTGGTGGCAGATGGAGGCGTTTTTGAAAACAACGGAGGTAGTTTAAATGATTTAGCCGGTGGTTCGATATATTTTCAAGGAGCGGCTTCTGTAAAGGGTTCAACAGCGCTTACAATTAGAAAATTAATTGTGTCCGGTGCTACTACCTTAACCACTGTACCTACTATTGCCGATACTTTACAAATGAACAGAGGAACTTTTAGTGTTTCACCTATTTATTCCGGCAGCGCAACCTTAGTATATAATACCGGTGCTACTGCTAATTTTACAGTTGGAAATGAGTGGCGATTAAACTTTAATACGGTGTCTGCTATTCCTACTAAAATAGTGCTGGGGGCTGATAGTATTGCAAAAATTGTATTTCCGGCAACGCCGGGATATTGGCAGGTTTTGAGTCTGCTTCAAATCAATAGTGGTAGCTTTTTAACGCCATCCTCAAGTGCTAGTTTGCGTATTTCGGGCGACCTTTTGAATGATGGAACATTAAATATCAATTCACCTGTTTTTATTTTTGATGGATTAAATCCTTCGCAAATATCCGGTTCAGGCACGACCAATTTTTCATTTCTTAGATTAGAAAAGGGCACCGATATTTCAAAAATTCTAACTATTAAATCCAATATAAGCATCTTCTCAACGCTGCAAATTAATTTTGGATTGTTTAGAATTGAAAATGGTTCTACGGTATCGATTCCCAATTTATCTACTATCCATATTGGTACTTCAGCGGGTCTTCATATCGACGGTGGAAATTTATTGGCACCACGTTCCGGTATTAACTTGGTGGGGTTACTGCAGGTTACAACAGGAAACTTAACCATCGGAACTACCTCAGCGGGTAACCTTACCTACAATATTGGTTCAAAGCTGATAATTGAGGGAGGCATAAATATTATAGGTGGGCAATTTATTCCTAATACACTTGGGTTGAGTGATATAAATTTTAAACAAACCGGCGGCTCTTTGCAATTGGGCCGTTTTTCGGCAACTTCCACTACCAAGGCTGTTTTGGATATCAATCATCCAAATTCATATTTCTCTATGTCGGGAGGAGAAATCATCTTGGAGAAAAAAGGAGCCTATTCCGTCGATTTTCTATTGATTCCGGGGGCGTCTAGTATCTCCGGAGGAAAAATTATTTTTGGCAGTAGCATTACACCGGCTTTTACCATTTTTAATGTGTTATCGATGGAGCAATTGTTTGATGTAACGCTATTTGGTGGTAGTCTTATTACTGTTCAAATGCAAGAGAAATTGGTGGTAAACGGCAGTTTTGTACTTAATACCAATTCTACCTTGAGTTTAAATGGATTTAATGTATCTTTTAATGGTCCCTGCACTTTTAATGGGGTATTTAAGGGGCATCCCAATTCTCATCTAAATATTACGAATGCCGGTACTATCAGTGGAGATTTACTTTTTTCAGGCTCCTTTCAAAACTTGGCCATTTTAGAATTAAGTAGACCCTTTGTGAATTTAAAACTTGGCGGAACATTAACACTGCATCAAAATGGCAGTAAAATTTACCAAGATGCTTCGCTAACAATCCAATCAAGTGCAAAACTAATTATTGGTGCAGGAAGTATTGCGGGATTAACGATTGATGGAACATTACAAGTTAATGGAGATTTACAGTTAGATGCCGGCGGCTTTATCAACAATGGCAATTCTCCATATTACCAAGTCAACTCTTCCTTAATTTATAATACCGGTGGGGTGTTTAATCGAAATTTGGAATGGGGTAGCGCCACTTTTGGCACAAAGGGCTATCCTTGGAATGTTTATATTCAAAATAATACCCAATTAGTTTTTTCAAACACCACCACTTTTGATGTAGGTTGTGGCGGTAGTTTATATTTGGGTAACCCATCTACAACGAGTAATGGATCATTAGTTTTGAGTGATATGGGTATTCATGATTTATATGTTAATGGTGATTTATTGATTGGGTCTGATTTTTCAGCAGGTACATTAACCATGAGCAATACCATTGGCGGTGATCTTTATTTGAATGGAAATTGGACACGAAAGGCCTCGGGTACAGTAAACTTTGGCGCAGGTAATGGCCGCGCTGTATTTTTTATAGGCGGGTTAAGTGCTACATTAAGCGCAGCTAACGGGCAAGATTTTCCTTATGTGTACTTACAAAAAAGTATATCTACAATTCCTTTAATATTGTTCGATAATATTCGAGTAATTCATGAAATTGGTTTTGTGACGGGTACCTTGGATTTAAGTAGTTACAATAAAAATGTTTTATTGATTTCAGATGCGCAAAGAACTGCAAGAGTGGGTATCAGCGATTCGGCCAATACACGCTTTTTATATGGAGCATCCAATGACTCAGGTCAGTTTGTCATGCAACGGTATATGCCGGCAAAAAGGGCATGGCGGTTGTTAGCTGCCCCAATTTTTCCTAACGGAGGTGTACACACGATTTCGCAAGCCTGGCAAGAGCGTGCAATAGGATTGGGATATCAAAATTTAGCCGCAGCAACTGCTTCGCATGCGGTAGATACGATAAGTGCCGGGTATGGAACTTTAATAACCGGGGGTACATCAGCTAACGGGTTTGATCAAAGTCAAACCAATAGTTCCAGCATCAAATATTATCAATCCGGAACTTGGTTTTCACCGGCTAACATTAATAATACAGATGTTACCAGTAAGGAAGGCTGGATGGTTTTTGTAAGAGGAGATCGAAAAAATTATGGTGCCATTACCAACCAGTATAAAAATCCGGAGATTACCACCCTACGACCAAGAGGTCGTGTATTTATTGGAACAAAAACGGTAACATCTAGCGGAATGACCGTTGTGGGAAATCCTTATGCTTCAGCAATCGACTATCAAGCGATGTTACGTCAGGGTAGCGGCTTATCCGGAACTGCTACTTACTATATGTGGGACCCTAATTTGGGAGGCGCTTTTGGCGCAGGAGGTTTTGTTGCCTTAACCTGGAACGGGATAAATTTTACCCGTTCCGTAACTTCTAGTACTATTGATAATCGCTACATCCCTAGTGGTGCTGCTATTTTAGTTGACTTTGGGTTGGGTGGCACTTTGCAAATGTCTGAATCAAATAAAGTAACCGAAAATACAAGTTTTGCATTTAGACCAATGCGACAACTGAGTACCGAGCTTTTGGCTATCAATGCAGATAGTACAACAGATGTTTTGGATGGAAATATTGTGTTGGTTGATCAGGATAATGATAATCAATTAGAAAAAACGGATGCCAAAAAGCCTAATAATTTTGCTGAGAATTTTAGCGTTTTTGTGCAGCATCAACCATTAGCAATTGAACGAAGAAAACCATTTGTTGCCGGCGACACATTGTTTTATAACATGAATCAATTGAAAGCTAGAAAATATCGACTGCAAATTGATTTACGAAGCCTCGAATTGTCTACTGAGGTAGATGCCTTTTTAGAAGATCTGTTTTTTGAAACTCAATTGCCATTGAGCTTAACCGAAAAAAATGAATATAGTTTTGAAGCCACCAATGCTGCAGCAGGTAGTTATCGGTCCGATCGATTTAGAATTGTATTTACGCGCGCAGTTCGTTTTGTAAAATTTGAAGCAATGCTTCAATCAAATAAAGTTTCATTGAACTGGCAATTAAATGATTTTCAACCTCAGGTAGTTTATCACATTCAAAGGTCGAACGATGGCTCCCAATTTACAAATTTAGGTAGTATTGTTAACCAGCAAATTTGGCAAGACCAAACAGCGATTTCCGGTGTTTATTATTATAGAATTATTGCAAAAATGACTAATGGTAAACAGCTTTATAGCGAGATCATTCAAGTGAATGTTATTGAACCATCCTCTGAAATTCTAGTACAGCCCAATCCGATTTTGCACCAACAACTACATTTAAAATTGCAAGCAATTGAAGCGGGGCATTATCAAGTAAATATTTTAACCAATTCAGGTCAATTAGTTCATACAACTAATTTTATTTACCTGCCCAATACATCCGGTGTAACCATTAATCTAAATACGTTTAAGTTGGCTGCGGGATTATATCACGGTGAAATTTTACATACTAACGGTAAAAAGTACACGATTAAATTTGTTGTAGAATAAACAAGCTTTTTAACGTTTAAGGCTTTTCCGTCGTTTTGTATGCGTCGCTGCAGGGGAAAAGGTTTAAAGTTTAAAGTTTCAGGTTTAAGGTTAGTCAAACGTTGGCCGCTTCGCTGGATGGAGAAACGTTTGAAGGTTTAAATCGTTTGACGGGTCCTGTTCATCAGCCTCGGGTTTCAACCCGTGGTTGCAATACAAATCCACCGCTTCGTTGGATGGTGGAATTTTTTAACGTTTCAAACCTCGCTCTCATTCTCCTTCTCGCTCTCCTTTTCATTCTCTTTCTCTCCACGAATCGCGGCGGTAGGAGTTGCTCTACAAATCAAAGAAATATCGCGTACGATTAATACGTACATCGCGTAATAAGGCACTTTTTGGACTGATTGTAATATTGAAGAATCGACTGGAACCTAAAGGAGAAACATTGATAAACATCTGCCAGCAGTGCATTTCGCGCGAAATCGACATGGTGAGCATACTCAAATCCCCGAGTTTAATATTGTATAATCCATTTACACCTAACTGCCATTTGGGGGTTAAATTCAACGTGCCATTAAAACTCATATCAGATGACATTGTACCGGTGAATTTCTTAGCTGAACTATTAAACGAATTGCTGTAGCGCATCGAAATACCCAATGATACCGACCATGGAATACTAAAGTCGGCAAACTCACCCGGATTGGTTCGAATATAAGCAGCTTCTGCCTGCGTATCATCCATCGGTAATCCGGTACGCGGATCAATTGGAATCGCATTTTGCAATGCCTTGTTTTTAGTTTTTTTATTCTTATCTCCTCCTTTAAAACTGCAACCTAACGATAAACTGGCATTCATCAGTGTCCCCAAACTAAATACCTTATCCTTCCAAATCAAACGATTCATCCTGCGACCAGTAGTATCATCGTAAACATAAGGATCTATATAGGCTGAGGCGGTAATATTGATTTTATCAAATAAATTGGTTCTTGCGCCTAAATTGAATGCCGTTAACTGAAACGAATCAATCAAGAAGTTATAGCTACTACTAATATTTAAACCATCAATTAAGGTTACTTTCTTCTCAGCACCCGCCGAAGTATCTTTTTTGTCCTTAACCTTCATTTGAATCACATTGTCCAATCCAAAGCTTAGGCCGCCAAACTTTCCTTCGCCATACGCACCTACAATATTGTCTCTAAATACGGTATAACGTTGTAGGTTACCCGAAGTGTCACTTTGTACATTGAAGTAATATTTGCCATTCATGTTTGGCGTATAACTCGCACTAATTTGTGGTCTTATTTCATGGCGTATCGCCTTGATTCTTGCATTTTTACCAAAACCAAACATACCAAATATACGTGTTGACATACCTAAACCAAACGACATTTCACGGGCAGTAAAGAAGCCGTCTTTATTTGTGGTGTCAATTTTTTTAGTAACCGAATTCCAAGCTAACGTGGTTTTACGTTGAAACCAACGTTCGGAGTAACTAATATTCGGGCTTACTTGTAATGGCCCTAATGGTGGTAAGGATAAACTGATAGGTACATTATGTGATCCACCATATTGTAGGTTTTTGGCTGCTTGTTGAAATATTGGGCGTGCATCACGTGCCGTATCATCCGTAAAACTGGTTAAACTACGCATGCTGCTGTTTAGGGCAATGCCAATGTTTTCGTACCATTTTAAACTTCCGGTAGGTTCTTTTCTTCGAAAAGGATAAAGGGTGTTTACATTAAAAGTAACCTCCGGTAAAGTAACGCTAATGCTACTATTGAGGGTGTTTTGGGCATGATTGGCATTTACGGATATATTGAAGGGCTTATCCTTCCAAACCTTTGCCCAACTGATACTCGATGATAATTGGTTATCTAAATTCCGCATCGGATTATTGGGAACAAGCCTGTTAAACTTAGAACTGGCTGCTCGTACATTTGCCGAAAACGTAACACCGGGGCGAGCCTTGCTATCCATGGTATGCGACCATCGGATACTAAAGGTATTGGTTTGCGAAAAATCCGGATCGCCTTTAAAATTGAATTTCGTTTTTTGAATGTCTATAGAAAGATTACCGGTGTAATGGTAGCGTTTGTAATATCGCGGACTAACATTCAGCGTCCACCCCCCATACGAATAAATCGTGCCGCGTAGAGTTACATCCCAATTGTCGGATAATACTTTGTAATAGCCCAAACCTTCCAAAGCCAATCCAAATTGCTGATTAGCCGTAAAAGACGGAGCAATTAAACCGGAATGACGTCCTTGATACATGGGATAAATACCAAATGGCAATACTAAAGGAACGGGTACTCCTTCAAATTCGGGATGAACTGGGCCGGTAATGGCAAATTTGTTGTTGATAAACTTGATTTTCTTACTAACAAAAGCAAAGTGCGGCGTATCTAAATTACAAGTGGTAAATCTGGCTTTATAGGCAAAAAAGGCAGTTGAATCTATTTTCTTAATTCTTTCGCCATAAATATACATTTCGCCCTGTTGGGTATAAGTACCCTTTGTAATACCCTTGCCTGTTTTAATATTGAAAGCAATAGTATCACTCATAGTGGTCATATCTTTCTGCTTAAACATCGGCGAAGCAATTACTCTTCCATTACTGTCTTTTACATGATAAGCCAGAAGCATATTGTTTTGCTGATCGAAGATGATACCGGGGGCCGAAAGGTCGTTGTCTAAGTACTTGGTATTTGATTTTTTACCATATAGCATGATCTTCTTTGACGGCACATCCATTACCATCGAATCATCTGCATGGTAATAAACGGGGCCTTCCATCGAGTCTTTAGATAATTTAACATCCATGGTGTCAACCTGCACTGCTGTGGTAGTTGCCGGTGGTTGAGCCGTAAATTCCGTTGGTTTGAGTGTATCGACAATTGTAGGAGTGGCAGGGTTTTTGGGTAGCGTATCGCGTAATTTAGCAGCGGTTGCCTTGGTGATGGCAGGTTTAGCAGGCTTCTTTTTTACGGGGGTACTATCCGAGTAACTCGTTAATATATTGTCAAAATTGCCCGAAAATGGCAGATTTCGGGTATAGGCTAGGGTAACACCCACTATCTGCAGTAGCAGAAGAAATGTCAGAAAATTTTTTGCCTTACCTTTGTTTGAGTTGATCATCGCAGTTGCGGCAAAAATAAACATATTCGTCTCAACATTTTGTGAATGAATTCTTATTATTAAATCCGGTTAAACCAAATTGTTATGTTGCGTAGAAAAATTATGTATCCGGCACTTACTTTTTTATGCCTTATAGGCTTGTCGGGCTATGCACAAACGCCTCACCAATTAAAAACCATTATTGTGGATGCCGGACATGGCGGTAAAGATGGGGGTGCTTATGGTAATTATGAAGGCGGTTTGCGTTCGCAAGAAAAAAATGTAACGCTCGAAATTTCGAATAAACTGGTGGCTGAACTTCGAAAACAGCTGCCGGATGTTAAAATTATCCCTACTCGTACAACTGATATCTATCAATCTCCCAACGAAAAGGCCGATATCGCCAATAGAAATAAAGGCGATTTGTTTATTTGTATTCATGCCGATGCGGTTGCCTTAAAAACCGGTCGCCGTCAAATAGGTACCCGTCAAGAAACCCGATACAAGGTAAAATACACGGGTAAAGGGCGTAAAAAGAAGAAAACATCTACCCCTTATACCGTAACCGTACCGGTTTACGAATACTACAAATTAGGCTGTCAGCGCAGCGGAACCAGTGTTTGGTTGTTTGCCGCTCATAAAACGAGTGCCAAGTTAGAGGCGCTGATGAAAAAAGAGAAGGTGGAGGAGGATGAACAAGTTGATGAAGGTGAAGAGGGGGATTTTGGCGCTACCAATAAAATGGATAGTTTGGATCAAATTGACTTTTCATTACCCGAATATCAAATGATGGCAAAGGTTTATGCCAATAGATACCAACAAAAAAGCTTGAAATTAGCCGAAATGGTGAATCAAGAGGTAGAAGAAACCGGTCGTACATCTTTGGGCGTCAACCAGCGCCAAAAGGGGATTTGGGTTTTGCAAGCTACAAAAATGCCTGCCGTACTTATTGAAACCGGCTTCATTTGTAATTCGGAGGATGAACATTACTTAAATAGCGAACGCGGTCAGCAAGAGTTGGCAGAAAGCATTGCAAAAGCAGTGGTTCGTTATAAAACATCCATCGAAGGGACAAAACCGGCAAACCAAGGTGCAGCAACCCTTAATTCAAATGAAAAAAAAGTATTGCAAGAAGCTAGCCGTCAATAAACAAGTAGTACCGCTGATGTAAATCCGCCTATTTAAACACATAACTATTTTTTAATCAGTAATTTTGGTGCCTCAACCACCCGACAGCCATGACAATTTCGAATGAAACGAAAATAGGATCCCTAACCGCCATTTCAATAGTATTATTGATTTTGGGTTTTAATTTTTTAAAAGGTAAGAGTATTAAAGGTACTTCTAGCGAATATATTGCGGTTTTTAGCGATGTTCAAGGGTTGGCCA
This sequence comes from Bacteroidota bacterium, assembly GCA_046050225.1. GTDB lineage: Bacteria > Bacteroidota > Bacteroidia > Chitinophagales > Chitinophagaceae > Ferruginibacter. The sequence goes on from JBJOQA010000355.1 coordinate 12,928, forward strand.
CCAGTAATCCCGTTGTAATTAATGGTAAAGATGTAGGAAATGTTGCTTCCATTGACGGGGGGAGAGATATGCGAAATTTAAAAGTAACCTTGGTTTTAAAGGAGGAAGTAGATATTCCGGATGATTCTTATGCGATCATCACTAAATCTTTATTAGGCGGTGCACAGCTAGATATTCATTTAGGCAATAGTAAAAAGTTATTGGCCTCAGGTGCTACACTAAAAACCATCGCCAGCAATGATTTGATTGGCGATGCGATGAAAAAATTAGACCCTGTTTTATATGAAGTAACCAATGCCGTACATTCATTAGATACTTTGTTAAGCACGGTTACCACTATTTTTGATCCGGCAAGTAAAGCCAACATTCGTAATATGTTGGATAATTTAAATAAAACTACGGCAAGCTTGGCTTTGTCTTCAGCTTCACTGCAAACCATGTTGCAAGAGCAAACCGGCGCCATTGCCAAATCAATGGATAATGTAAGTTCTATTACCGGAAATTTAAAAAACAACAATGATAAAATTGCCCAATCATTAAGTAATGTGCAAACTATTACCGATAAGTTGGCAAAATTACAATTAGAAGAAACAATCGCCACTTTGAATCAAACCATGAGCGCGTTGAAGCTAACATTGCAAAAAGCTAATAGCGACTCAGGTTCGATGGGTTTACTTTTAAATGACCCTAAATTATATCAAAATCTTACCGCCACAACCAACAAGTTGAACGTGTTGTTGGATGATGTTCGATTACATCCCAAACGCTATATCAATGTGTCGGTTTTTGGTAAAAAAGATAAAACAGCGCCTTTAACCGTAGCGCTTCCCGATACCGTTAACGCGCCCTATTTGCCTAAATAAAAGGAAGAGGGGCCAATTTTGTGATTCTATTTTAAATTATTTGCAGAACTTGCAGCCTCATTTATCCTTGGTCTGTTGAAAAAATATTACAAATCAATTTCACTTTTTTTATGGGTACTCCTGTTGGCACCCCTATTAGCACAGGCTCAAAAGCCGGTGGTAATTGAGGCTGCGCCAACCGTAGATACTTTTCGATTAATAGAAATTGTTCGAGGTAATTCGCTTCGCTTAAAACAGATTGATTCTTTTACTTCCTTACAAACCATTGCCGGTGATGTTGAATTACGTGAAGGACTTACAATTTTTCAATGTGATAGTGCTACCATTAATAAAGTAACCAATGTAGTGGAGGCTTTTGGAAATATCCATATTAATCAAAATGACAGTATTCATACTTATTCACAATACCTGAAATATGTAGGAGCCGATCAAATGGCTTATCTTAAAAAGGATGTAAGGCTTACGGATAAAAAAGGAACTTTGTATACCCAAGAGTTGGAGTATGATATGAAAACCAATATTGGCAAGTATTTTAACGGTGGGAGAGTGGTAAACGGCAAAACCACTTTAACTAGTAAAGAAGGCATTTATTTCGCCGATACCCGTGATGTGTTTTTTAAGCGCGACGTGCATTTAACCGATCCTAAATATCGGATTAGTAGCGATAGTTTGCGTTACAATACCGAATTTCAACAGGTAGAATTTATAACGGATACCTATATTAAAACAAAGGAGGGCTCGGAAATATTTACCCGAACAGGTAATTATGATTTGAAAAACGGGAAAGCTTTTTTTGGAAATAGAACAGTTTTTAAAGACAGCTCCGGTACTACCTATACTGCTGATAATAGTGCCATTGATGAAGCAAGTGGTAGTGCTCAATTAGAAGGAAATGCCGTCATCCGCGATAGCGTAAATGGGTATATGATTACCGGAAATCAAGTGTTTTTAAATAGAAAAACCAATTCTTTTTTGGCTACCCGCAAGCCGGTGCTCATTTTTAAGGGCGACGGCAATGATAGCACTTTCATTGCAGCCGATACCCTGTATTCAGGCATCATTACCCGCGATAGTTTAGGAAAGATGCAGCAAAAAGTGACCGATACCTTGAAAACAGAAACGGTTGTGAGTGGTGATTCGGTATTACATCGTGTAGATAGCACCGTTAGTGTTACCACCGGTATTGCCAATTCGATAAATACCACAAATGATTCGGTAAAAACAACAACTACCAAGGTGGTTAAAGATTCGATGGCTATTCGGGCAGATACAGCTGATATTCGTTTTTTTCAAGCTTTTAGAAACGTACGCATCTTTAATGATTCATTGCAAGCTGTATGTGATAGTTTATATTACTCCTCACTTGATTCGGTGTTCAGAATGTATCGCGATCCTTTAGTATTTAGTAAAGCATCACAAATTATGGGCGATACCATTCACCTTTTTACTAAGAATAAAAAAGCTGATCGTATTTATGTGTTTGATAAAGGCATGATCATTAATAAGCTTAACCATCAAATGTTTAATCAAATGGGTGGAAGAACCCTCAATGGTTATTTTAAGGATGGAGAGTTAGATTATATGCGTATCAAAGGGTTTCCTGCTGAAAGTGTTTTTTATCCAATGGATGATGATAGTGCCATAACTGGCATGAATCGCTGCCACGGGGATGTGATTGATATTTATTTTGAGAATCGGACTGTAAAAAAAGTGAAATTTATCAATGAAGTTGATGGTATTTTATTTCCCATAAGTCAAATTCCGCCCGATCAAAAAGAGTTAAAAGGATTTATTTGGTTAGATAAGCGTCGGCCGAAGAATAAATTGGAGCTATTTGAGTAGTTTTTCAATTAAGATTTACGCTTATTGTGTATCCAAAACAGTTTTCCTATTTATTATTTTTCTCCATTTGCATTACTCGTTTTTTTCCTAATTTTTATTATTTATCTTTATCTTGATTTAAGAGTTAGCTAGCTTTAACACACTCGCGATTAACCAATATCAATGAAAAGGGTACTTCTCTTTTTTTTATTTTTATCGTTTTCTGTTTCTTGTGTAACCGCGCAGGAAATAACTGCATTAGAGCGGCGGTTGCAAAATCCCGGCCTCTCTAAAAAAGAACGTATTGAAGTATTAAATCTTCTAAGTAGAAATTTATCGTTTATTCAATCGAAACGTGCATTAGATT
>JBJOQA010000356.1:0-6965 GCA_046050225.1 Bacteroidota bacterium
AATGTAGAACCGGTGGCAATCACATCATTATTCTTACGCCATTGTAATAGTTGTTTCAAATAGCTTTGCGTATTTTTTTGATCTATAGTTAATCCCTTTCCGGTAAATGCATTTACCGAATCGGTTTTCCAGCCTCCCGGAAAGTCAGATCGAATCCACCCGTGATCATTCGGGTGTTCACTGTTTTCCATTAATATTTCAGTGCCATAATAAATTTGCGGAATTCCCCTGATGGTTAATAAATATCCTAATGCCATTTGGGTTAAGTCCACATCGCGGTTTAATTGTGTAAACAAACGATCCATATCGTGATTATCACCCATCACCAAAATGTCGTTAGGATTGGGATAAATAAAATCATTAGCCAAACCTTCATACAATTTAGTCATGCCGTCATCCCATTTTGAAACTTCTTTATAGGTAAGAGCCTTAACTAGCGCCGCTTGCAGCGGGAAGTCCATCACGGTTTTTAAACATCCACTATACCCATCATGGTTTTTCTTGTTGCGCTGCCAATAAGAAGTAATTAAGGGATTAATACTCCATTCTTCACCCACCATATTAAAATCAGGATATTCTTGCATGATGCGGCAACTCCAATTTTTTAAAAATGTTTTATCTGAATAACAATAGGTATCCTGCCTAAGTCCGCCTAGTTGTAACGTTTCAATCCACCATATACTATTTTGAATTAAGTAATTTGCCATAAATGGATTTTTACCATTCATGTCGGGCATGGTGTTATCAAACCAACCATTTGTTTGTAATGCTTTATCATATTGCGAAGCATAGATATCTTCAATAGTGGTTCGTTTATGATTCGTAATTACCGGTGTGTCGGCATGGTTAATCCAATCTTTAAAAGGAAGATCCTGCATCCACCAATAATTTACACCAATATGATTCACTACGCCATCAAATATTAATTTAATACCTCTTTCTCGTGCTTGCTGAGATAGGGTTTTGTATATCGCCAAATCTCCATATCGAGGATCAACCCGATAATGATTGGTAATTGAATACCCATGATAAGAATAGGCTGCCATATCATTTTCTAACATCGGCTGCGGCCAAATAGCCGTAAAGCCCATTTCTTTGATATAGTCTAAATGATTAATCATTCCCTGTATGTCGCCGCCATGCCTAGCACCTACATTTGCACGATTAATTTTTTGTTCGCGCATCCCGGGTACTACATCATTCGTTTCCGTACCATTTGCAAAACGGTCAGGCGTAATTAAATAAATTACATCACTCGAATTAAATCCTTTCAAATTTGCCGAACCTTTTTGACGCTGTAATAGGGGGTAGGCATGCTGATAGACTATTTTCCCATTTTGGATAAACTGAAGATTAATATTGCCGGGGCGCGTATTTTTTTCTATTATTAAATCAACAAACAAATAATTTTTACTATCACCCTTTGTTGCCTTTAAAATTTTTACACCCGGGTATTGCAACACCGGCTTGGTTTCACCAATTGCCTTACCATGAATCAAAAGCTGCAGTTGTGTATGCTGCATGCCCACCCACCAATTTGGTGGTTCAACTTGTTCAATTTGTGCTAAACTAGATAATGTGCTAAAAGCAGTAATAAAAATGGTGGCAAACTTAATAATTGATTGCATGGCTTATTTTTTAAATGCGCATAAAAATATTGATATCTCCGTGATTGGCAATGCATGAAAGTTTAAATGGTAGTAACTACTTGTTTCAATGGTTTTTATAGGTTTGATTAAATACATTTGTAGCATGAAAGCGGCCTCGATTCAAGAAATTAAGCAGGTTTTATTACAAGAGAAATCACCCAAATTGGTGGAATTGTGTTTGCGTTTGGCTAGATTTAAAAAAGAAAACAAAGAACTACTCACGTATTTATTATTTGAGGCCAACGATGAAACAGCTTTTGTTAATGCAGTATGTTTAGAAGTGGATGATTTATTTGCAGAAATGAATCAAACCAATGTATATTTTGCTAAAAAAACAATTCGAAAAATTATTCGACAAATTAATAAATACAATCGCTTTTGCGGTTCCAAAACTGCTGAGGTAGAAATTCTGCTGCATTTTACAAAGGCCTTATTAAACTGCAACTTGCCTGTGAAAACGCATGCCGTTTTAAAAAATATACTGTTGGCTCAACTAAAAAAAATAAAGACAGTTATTCAAACCTTGCATGAAGATTTGCAATTTGATTATTTAAAGCAACTTGAATATTTGAAGGTGTAACTTTTAAAAGGGAGATAACCAACATCAATTAGGAGTTTAGTTTTTTTAATGAATTGAGTAGAAATATTACTACAATTAAATACAGCGTATTGTAAATCACAAGATTTGATATAATGAATTTACCTTATTATATTACAGCATATTGCTAACTGTTTAACTCCAAATCTATGTTCCTAAAACGTTTTGCGCTCGGTACGGTTGTGGGTTGTTTATTCCTATTTTTTATAGGCTGGGTAGTAAATGATTTATTTTTGGAAGATTTTTTACAACAATATGCAGGTTTAACACCTAGTGCCCAGCGCAGCGAAACGCTCACTTATTACGCTTTATGGGGCAATTTATTTGCGGGATGTGTTTTATCTTATTTACTTACACGTTTAAGAATTAATTCTAGCTTGGCCGCTGTTGTAGTAGGGTGGATGTTTGGCTTTTGTTTTAAGGCCGCTGCGCTCATGCAGGTTTATGCTACTACTACGGTTTACAGTAAAACCGGCATTTTAGTTGAAACATTTGTATATTCTGTTATTACTGCGGTTGCCGCAATGGGGATATATATGGTGGTTGATTTAGCCAATGTTTCTGCTGTTGGAGATACCGAAATGTCGGAAATTGAATTAAAATAAATTTGGATAACAATACAGGCTATTCGTTATTTTTGCTTTATGGAACTATTAAATTTATTTCAACAGGCGGTTGCAGAAAGCAAAACCCTGTCACAAAAACCATCAAACGATACACTTTTAAAGCTGTATTCTTTATATAAACAAGGTACAGAAGGCGATCAATCAGGTGAAGGACCAGCAAATCCTTTTGATTTTGTTGCACGTGCAAAATTTCAGGCTTGGACTGATTTAAAGGGCACTTCCAAAGAAGATGCCATGCAACAGTATATTAACTTGGTAAATCAATTAAAGGGTTAAGAAACTCAAATCGAATTTAGGTTTAGTAAGCTATATTTCAATGGGGCCTCAATTTCAACTGATGCCAAAAAATTTATCCCGAAATTTCCAAAAAAGATTTCGGGATTTTTTATGTGCATTCAATTTCCAATATATCGCGCAATCCACTAACTTGCTGCCATAATGAAACAAACCAAAACTCCTGCCGTAGGCTTTATTTTTATTACACTGTTGATTGATGTAATTGGATTTGGTGTAATTATTCCGGTAACGCCAACGCTCATTAAAGAATTGGTACAAATTGATATCACCAAAGCCTCGCAATACGGCAGTATCCTTACCTTCTCCTATGCATTCATGCAATTTTTAATGGCTCCTTTTTTGGGCAGCTTGAGTGATAAATTTGGAAGAAGACCAATCCTTTTGTTTTCCTTATTTGGTTTTGGAATTGATTACCTGCTCATGGCACTTGCACCGGGCTTTGGTTGGCTAGTGTTAGGTCGATTAATTTCCGGTATTACGGGTGCGAGTATCACAACTGCATTTGCTTATATTGCCGATGTGAGTACCCCGCAAAATCGCGCAAAAAATTTTGGGATGGTAGGTGCAGCATTTGGATTGGGTTTTGTAATTGGACCAGTTTTGGGCGGCTTGTTGGGTAAATTTGGCGCACGCATTCCCTTTTATGCAGCAGCAACACTCGCGCTACTAAACTGGTTATATGGCTATTTTGTATTGCCTGAATCATTGAAGCCCGAAAACAGACGCGCTTTTGATTGGAAAAGATCTAACCCACTCAGTTCTTTGTTGCGCTTACGTAAATATCCATCCTTAGGTACCTTAGTTATTGCCATCGTATTTGTATACCTCGCTTCTCATGCCGTTCAAAGTAATTGGAATTATTTTACCATGCATCGTTTTCAGTGGGATGAGGGCATGGTAGGACTTTCTTTAGGAATGGTGGGTTTGATGGTTGCCATAGTTCAAGGTGGTTTAATTAGAGTCATTAATCCCCGATTAGGGAATGAAAAAAGTATTTATATCGGTATGATTTTTTATACCGTAGGTATGTTTTTGTTTGGGTTAGCCAATGCAGGTTGGATGATGTTTGTTTTTTTAGTGCCCTATTGCATGGGTGGTATTGCACAACCCGCACTACAATCCGTAATGGCCGGTCAGGTGCCCGCTAACGAACAAGGTGAATTGCAAGGCGCATTAGCCAGTTTAATGAGTGCTTGCGCTATAATTGGCCCCTTGCTCATGAATAATCTATTCTTTTATTTTACACAGCCCTCGGCTCCAATACAATTGCCGGGAGCCCCTTTTTTCTTGGGCGCCATCTTTTTAGCAATCAGCACCGTATTGGCCTATAAAAGTTTGCATCATCGCGCCCTAAAAAAATAACGTATAGTTGTATGATTCAAAATATTAACGCATTTGAGAATGTTTTTTTTATCGGCGTAGCCGGAACCGGAATGAGTGCCTTGGCACAATATCTTTCAGGTATAGGAAAAAACGTTTCCGGTAGCGATCGTTATTTTAGTACTACAGAAATTTCGGATACCAGAAAAAAATTGGAAGAAGCCGGTATTCGCTGCTTTGCACAAGATGGTTCGGGCATTACTGAAAAAACACAACTAATTGTTGTGTCTACTGCAATTGAAGATACCGTTCCGGAAGTGCAAAAAGCAAAACAATTGAATATCCCCATCTTGCGACGTTCGCAGCTTTTGGCCCTCATTGCCGAAAGTAAAAAAACAATTGCCGTTGCCGGAACCTCAGGTAAAAGCACAACTAGTGCCATGTTGTTTGATATTTTGCAAGCAGCTCAAATGGCGCCAAGTATTATTAGTGGCGCCGGGCTCACTAGTATCATCCGTGAAGGAAAAATTGGAAATGCCAAAGTGGGCACCGGAGAATGGTTGGTCATTGAAGCAGATGAAAGTGATGGCTCAATCGTACAATATCATCCCGAAATTGGGCTATTACTCAATATTGATAAAGATCATCAAGAAATTGAAGAACTGCAACAGTTGTTTGCCACGTTTAAAGCCAATACTAAGGGCAAGTTTGTGGTAAATTTTCATCATCCTTTAACGCGTTTATTGTCGGAGAATGTTGCGCAAGATTTTTCGTCAGCAACAAATGATGAGGTTGGTTTTTCGGCAAATAATTTCGTTCAAAACGGACTATCAATTTCCTTTGTAATAAACGATGTACCATTTCAATTGAATGCGGTTGGCCGGCATAATATGGAAAATGCTTTGGCTGCAATTGCAGTGGCCGCGCAAATTGGCGTGCCGCTTTCGGTTGCTGCTACTGCATTAGCCCAGTATGAAGGAATCTATAGAAGACATCAGGTTCTGGGGCAAAAAAATGGCGTGTGGTTAATTGATGATTATGCACATAATCCTGCAAAATGTGCCGCTTCTATTCAAGCTTGTCAGCCCCTGGCCAAAAAAGTAATCGCCTGGTTTCAGCCGCATGGTTATGGACCTACGCGTTTTTTACGGAATGATTTTGTGAATGAAATTGCGGCCGTATTGCGCCCGCAAGATGAAATATGGATGAGTGAAATATTTTATGCAGGCGGAACGGCAGTAAAAAATATTTCAGCCAATGATTTAATTCAAGACTTAAAACAAAAGGGTAGTAATGCCTTTTTTGTTGAAAATAGAAACGATTTTTTGGCTGCAGTACAACCACATTTTACCGAAGATTGTGTACTCTTGTTAATGGGAGCCCGCGATCCAAGCTTGGAATATTTTGCTGCCGACATTTGGAAACAATTTTAATATGGAATTACTCATTACACATATCGGTTTGCTGGTAAATGTGCGCGCTCAAAATGAGTTGCTGCGCGGAAAAGCTTTGGCCGAATTGCCAACCATTGCAGATGCATTTTTATTAATTGAAGATGGTCGAATAAAATCTTTTGGGGCCATGATGGAATTGTCTTTATTGGTGCCGGAACTACCCAAAGATGTATATCATGCACAAGGAGCAACCGTTATGCCTGCTTGGTGTGATAGTCATACCCATTTGGTTTTTGCAGGAAGCAGAGAAGATGAGTTTGTAGATAAAATAAAAGGAAAGACCTACGCCGAAATAGCGGCAAATGGTGGCGGTATTTTAAATTCGGCTCGCAAGTTAGCTGCCGCAACAGAAGATGAATTATTTGAAAGTGCCTGGCGTCGATTGCAAGAATTGATGCATTTAGGTACCGGAGCCCTTGAAATTAAATCGGGTTATGGCTTAGCCGTAGAAAGTGAATTGAAAATGTTGCGTGTGATTAAACGATTGAAAGCTGCTGCACCAATTCCAATTAAAGCCACTTTCTTAGGGGCACATACTTATTTGCCTGAATATAAAGAGGATCATGCTTCTTATATTGATGCCATTATCAATCAGATGTTACCGGTAATCGCACAAGAGCAATTGGCCGATTATATCGATGTGTTTTGTGAAACCGGATTTTTTTCCCCTGCCGAGATGGAAACCATTTGCAATGCCGGTACTTCCATCGGGCTACGCCCCAAATTGCATATTAATCAACTCAATAGTATTGGCGGCTTACAAAAAGCGATTGAATTGAACGCCGTTTCGGTAGATCATTTGGAAACCATGACCGAACAAGACGTACAAGATTTGGCGATGTCTAATACAATTGGCACTTTGTTGCCAACCGCGGCTTTTTTCTTACGAATGGCTTACCAACCGGCGCGCACGATTATTGATCAAGGCGCAGCTGTTGCATTGGCCAGTGATTTTAATCCGGGAAGTTCGCCCAGCGGTAATATGAATTTTGTGGTTGCATTAAGTTGTATTCAAATGAAA
>JBJOQA010000357.1:0-14751 GCA_046050225.1 Bacteroidota bacterium
TGCACAACTGTGCAATAATGCCCAAAGCCACATTAAACATGTCGCGTTTAAAATCTTTGTTGGGTATAAAATCAGGATTTTCGGCTTGCACCCATTGTTGCACAGGCTTCCAAAATCCCCAAGGTTTTACCGTAGCATAAAATTTCATCAATACGGCCTTATCCACCGGAGGTGCAGTAAAGGTTCCAATTAAACAACCAATGATGGAAATCAAAAACAACAAGGGGAAATAATACAAAAATTCGATCCCGCTAAACAAGCGTGAAAACACCAATGCGCCTGCCACACCGGTCAACATTCCATAATAAAATCCACGAGCATTAAAGCGCCACCAATACCATTTTAAAACATTGGCAGCAATATAACCACCATATAAACCGGATACGATCCATTGTAAAATACTATTCACATCTTTCGCAAAAAAACCAAGAATAATGCCCACTGTTACTACCACTACACCGGTAACATAATTCATCGTCATGATTTTGCGATTAGAAGCATTCGGGTTAACATACTTCAAGTAAATATCATTTACAATATAGGCTTGCGCTGCGTTTAAAGTACCCGAAAAGGTTCCCATAAAAGCACCGAGTAAACCGGTGAGCACTAAACCCAAAATTCCAACCGGTAAAAAATTATTAATTACACCGGGGAGAATGCGTTCAAAATCGGTACCGCCTGCGCCATCCGATAATGGTAAAGTTTTGAAATAAAGTAGCCCCAAAACAGTTAAACCTATTACCATCGCATAACGAACGGGCAACAAAACAATGGAAACAAATCCGGTCATTTTGGATGCTTCTTTAGGCGAGCGCGTAGATAGAATTTTTTGCATGTCGTAATTGGGTGCAGGCCCTGCCGCCGCCGCAAAAACGCCCTTAAACAACATCATCATAAATAGCAAACCAAACAAGCCATAGCCATCAGCCGTAATTTTTTTATTGGCATCATCTACGAGTTTTGTCCAATCCATATCTAAGTTCCAACCAAAGAAAGGACTCGTCCAACCTTCGGGCACAGGTAAGGATTGTGTTTTTAAATGAATCATGGCAATTGCAGCGATGGCGATGCAGCCAATCGTCATGATGGCATATTTAATTAAATCACCGATTACAATGCTATGCATCCCACCCAATATGGAATAAAACATAGCGAAAACGGTAAATAAAATCCCGTAAAAATGGGCTACATACTGTGGTGCAATGGTAAATGGTAAATGAGGTTGCACCAAGTTCCAAGGCACAAAAATTTCAATAAACTTACCCAAGCCTATAAATCCATAAGCTAAAAAGCCCAAACAACCAATTAATGCAAAAGCAACCACAATGCTATGCGATCCTTTTACGCCAAGGCCCGACATACCAAACCTGGTGGCCAACCATTCGGCACCCGTATTCGCATTTGAACGTCTCAACCATTTGGAGAGATACATCATATTAAATACCTGATTAAAAACGGGCCATAACCAAGGAATCCAAATACTTTTCATCCCATACACAAAACATAACGAAACCATCCACATGGTACCACTAATATCAAACATATCGGATGCATCGCTCATGCCTAGCATATACCAAGGCAAGCGCTTCCCTCCCATCAAGTAGTTCTCGTTATTTTGGCTTGCGCGCTTACGCAAAAACCATCCGATCATTACCATCGAAATGAGGTATAGCAGGATAATGGAAATATCAATTAAGGTTAGTTTCATGTATATCAAGTTAATTCAACAAAACAAAAACAGGTTGCGGAAAGAAGAGTCAATCCGCGCCCCTGTTGATTGCGATGCTGCCTGCATTCGAGAAATTGTTCATTTATATAATTTTTCGGCTGCGACATCCTTTTCAAAAAGGGTGCGAGGCGAATTATAATAATCTATAAAATCAGCTGCAGAAATCTGGCCTTTATAAGGCGCATAATAATGCATTTTATTATTCCAATTGGCCAACCCATGATTACGCCAAACCAATACATAAGAAACAGGCAAATCAACCGTAGCAGGCAATAATACATCCGTCCACCACTTGGTATAGGGTACCGCTTCAAAACCGGTTTCCGCTAATGCCGTCAACTTATTTTTTTCTGTAGCAATATTGCTTATGAGTTGTAATTGGCGATGTAACTTTTGACTAAAAAAAGCACTTTGTGTAGAGTCGCCATAATGATAGCTATCAAAGCTTAACACATCTACCACATCATCGCCGGGATAACGTTTTAAAAATTCTTCGGCGGTATTAAAATTATCTGAAGTATTATAAACCGTAATTAAATGATGTAATTGTTTTACTTGTTCGAGATAATAAATGGTAAAGCGCCATAGCGTAACAAATTCTTCTGTAGTACAAGTATTTTGACACCACCAAAACCATGTACCCGTAAACTCATGAAAGGGACGAAACAATACAGGAATCGGCTCGCCGCTTTTGTTTTTTAAAGACCCAACAAAATCGGCTACTTTATCCAGCCATGCTTTATACACTTCGTGATAAGGTGCGCCGGGCAAAATAGAAGCCACCGTACCATGCGTTGTATCCCAAGCATTTTTACCGGGCAACATGGGATTATTTAAATGCCAACTAAGGGTAACAACACCGCCTCTTTCATAGGCTTCACGAATAAATTGACGCATCTTTTTAAACGGAACGCCATCTAAGTTGCGATCACTGTTATCATTTTCGATACCGCCTAAATCCCAACCATAAACAGCAGGATAATCTCCGGCAACTTCCTTTACATCACTTCTTCCTTCTTTATACCGCCATTCTACACCATAAGCCAAATCATCTTGATGACCAAACATACAACCCTTTTGCGTTGTGCGATGTAATCCTTGCAAAAGATGCACAGTGGCTGCCGATGCTTGTACATCTGCAGGAACCGGCTGAGCAACCGCCATTTCTGTACAGCTGCCCAGCCAAAAAATTCCGCATATTTTCAAAACCAAATTTCGCATAATAGGCAAGTAAAAGAGGGATTGTTGATTATTTTACCAACATCACATTATCCATTAATAAAAGTGCAGGATCATCATGAATTTGCATTACCCAAGTTTCTAAATTGGCAACACCTGCATTTTTAAAGATGTTCAAATCAATTTTGTAATAAGTCCAAACATTAGCCGGTATGGTTAAGGTTTGATCGTTTGTCCAGTTAAAGTTAAACTTCATTTGTTTATCAATAGCAGCACCTTTAATCCAGAAGGTTACATACTTATACGGCGTTAGATTTACCGGTGTACCTAAGTGCAATTGCATACCACCCCAAGACCCTGTATATTCAGCGGCCATAGCAGCGGTACCGGTAACTTTATCAGTAGTATTAGAACCGAGTGTAAAACTCCACGACCAGTTATCAATACCTGCACCTAAATCATCTTTAAAAATACCATAAGCTTGATCAACATTCGTAAATTCTTGTGTGGTAATGATGGTACCTGAAGCATTCGTAATTTTAAGTTTAGTAGTAGTAACATCTGTTACCGGCATGCGAATAACTAATTTTCTTTTTTCTTTAGAAATAATGGTACAAGCAGTTCCGGCAGGATCAAATACAACACTATTTACATCATCTAAATTATTCCCGGTTAGAGTAACCACATCGCCTGCAATAAAATCGATATGCGAAGAAGTACTCACCACCGGCAAGGCAATAACCTTAAACGGAATGGTAAATTCTTTACCCAATGAATTGGTAAAACGAATTTCTTGGTCACCACCATTCGCTTCTAATGGTACTCTGAAGATAAAAGACCCTGAGGTATTAAATACCGGATTAATATCAGCAGCTACATCTCCATTCGTAAACACCGCTTTAACAATACCGCCTAAACCACTGCCGGTTAGCGTTAGCACGGTATTACCCGAACCGGATACCGGTTCAATTTGGGTAGCAGCCGGATTATCCACTGCCGTACTTAAGGGCGTGAAGTCAATTTTTTCTTTTTGGCAGCCCGTTATCAACAAGGCTGCGGCTAGTGCCATGCACAGCGAACGAAATGTATGATTCAATTTTTTCATTTGGCTTTAAGTTTTGGCATTAATAATATGGAATAGGTGCTTCCAATAATTTAGGATTGAGAATAATTTCTGATTGCGGAACCGGCAAATACAATTGTGTTGCAGCACTTAAGTTAACACGCACACTATTGATAGAACCATCGCCATTATAATTACCGCGTTCTTGCGCTGCAATCATTTGACGTGCTTTATCATAGCCTTGGCGTTGAATATCAAACCAATAATCGCCTTCAAAAGCAAACTCACATTTACGTTCGCGCAACAATTGATCCAGCGTATAGGTAGTTACTGCAGCAAAGCCCGCCCTTGTATGCACGGCATTGTAAGCTGAAAGTGCCGTTGCATCAATACCGCCGCCTAACAAAGAAGCTTCTGCATAAACCAACAACACATCGGCATAACGCAACATATAAGTACACATACTGGTATGCGTAGCATTTACAGGCTCATCGGCTCTGCCGGCAGGACCTACAATATACTTCAACACATTGCTGCGCGTTGGGGTATAAATTGTTGTAGCTGTGGTTTGTTGTCCGGTAGTATCATAGGTAAATCCATTTGGGAAACTATTATTTTTCCATTCGGCACGATGAAACCCTTGTTGCATAATTGACCAGCCTTTACGCAAATCGCCTGAGGCATAGCCGGTATTAGGATCCAACATATCAATAGAAGGTGTACAAGCCGAATAACCACCTGCAGAAGTAGGCGCAACACCAATTAAAGGATAGGGAGCCAAATAGTTTTGATAAGGATTACCGCCGTTCCAAGATTTAGAAGCATCCCATTGTAAAGCAAATAAAGATTCTTTATTATTATTGGCTTTAGCTGTGGTAAACATATAGCCGTAATCTTCGTACAATCCAATTTTAGTTGGATTAGCCGTAGCGTAATCAATTACTTCTTTCGCTTTTAATTTTGCATTGGCATAATCTTTCAAATAGAGATATATTTTTGCCATCAGCCCTTTTGCGGCATAACTAGTAACACGGCCTGGCTGATAAGAAGTAGCAGGTAAATATTGCTCAGCCACTTTTAAATCTTCAATAGCAAAACGTAATACATCTTTTTGTAAATAGCGCGGCACCAAATATTTGCCGGGTTCTGTAATCGCTACCGGATCATCTACAATGGGTGCATCGCCAAAAGTACGGGCGATGTAGAAATATGCGAAAGCGCGAATGAATTTTGCTTCGGCAATTCCTTGATCTAAATAGGCCGGGTTAGCCACTTTAGATTTTTTTTGTGCAAAAGTTTGAATTAAAACCGATGCATTGCCGGCGGCTTTATAACAAGACTTCCAAGTTGCACCTACCAAACCATCTGTGCTTTGCACATTAAAATTATAGAAAGTTTTATAGTTGTCGTCGCGTGTGTAAAGCGTACCGCCCATTACATCGCCGACATCTACAAAAGCTTTATCAAACCAATCAATCCAAACGGAGTTGTACAATACGCCTACCGCACCATTTACTTCGGTGGCGTTGTTATAATAGTTATCTAGCGTTACGCTATCGGTAGCCGCATTATCGAGAAATGACTTTTTACAGGAAACTGTAAAAACCAAGGCTGCGCATATAATGATTATCTTTTTCATGCAGTTGATTTTTTTAAATTAAAACTCAAGATTAGCACCAATAGTGATGGTACGTGGGTTAGGATAGTGACCGTTATCAATGTTCATGCGACGCACATCGTTATCCTGTGCACCAATTTCGGGATCGTATCCGGTGTACTTGGTAAACGTATGTAGGTTTTGTGCCGACACATACAAACGAGCTGAAGCCAATTTTGCACGTGTAATTAAGTTTTTAGGAACATTGTATCCGATAGAAATATTTTGAATTCTCAAGAAAGAACCATCTTCAATAAAGCGATCAGAAATACGGAAGTTATTATTATGCCACATATTAAATCTTGGCAAACTACCGTTTGGATTAGCGTCAGTATAGCGATCTAACACACTGGTAATTTGATTATTCCAAGGATTAGACATTCCTTCGGTTAAACGACGAGTCATATTGAAAATCTTTGCACCATAGCTACCGTAAAGTGTAACAGAAAGATCAAGACCCTTATAACTAACGTTATTGGTTACACTACCGGTAAATTTAGGGTTTGGATCACCAATTACCGCAACGTCTTCATTGTCAATAGTACCATTACCGTTTAAATCTTTATAGCGAACATCTCCTAACCAATATCCTTGTTGAGAAACCGGAATACCCCAGTTAGTACCGCTGTTTAACTCGGCTTGAGAACGGAATATACCATCGGTAACATAGCCATAAAATGCACCTACTGCTTGTCCGGGTTTAGTGATGGTAACAATTGGATCGTTACCGGAATAATCCACTTTCAATCTACCATACAAAGCAGCATCATCGGTATTTAAACGTACCAACGTGTTTTTGTAATGACTGAATATAACGGTGGTTTTCCAGGTTAAATTTTTGGTATGAATATTATTGGTTGTAATCGAGATATCTACCCCGGTATTTTTCATTTCACCATCATTCGCAGTTGGCGTAAGAATATTCAACCAAGAAGAAGTGCTTAAGCCGGAGAAATCAGGCAACTGGGTAGACAACAACATATTGGTTGTTTTTTTGCGATATACATCGATAGATACATCCAAAAATTTATTGAAGAAAGTTCCGTCAATACCTGCATTATAAGTAGTAACTGATTCCCAACCTAAATTAGGATTACCGAGGTTACGAGGAAAACCTGCCGCACCAAACGTGCTAGCGCGCGTAAGATCGATATTAGTGGTATACAAATTAGCACCACCCGCATTTTGATTACCTACACTACCATAACCTACGCGTAATTTTAGGTAATTAATTTGCTTAATTTTTTTCATGAAGTTTTCGTTGGAAATGGTATAAGCCGCAGAAGCTGCCCAAAAAGTACCCCAACGTTTGTTTTCACCAAAACTAGAAGCACCATCACGACGAACCGATGCAGTTACTGCATAGCGATTATCATAAGAGTATCCGGCACGTGCAAAATAAGATTCCATACTCCACACACCATTACCGGCACTAATGCTTTGGCCACCATCTGCCTGACTGTTACCAACGGCCAATGAAGGAAGATTTTGTTGCAATTCTTTACGATAAGCTTGCAAGTAATCCCACTTAGAATAAGAGGCTTCATGACCCGCGATCGCATCCACCCAATGATGTCCAAAGCTGCGCCCAAAACTTAAATAATCTTTCAAGGTAAGGAAAAGGCTATTGGTTCTTTGTTCGGATAATTTGCTTGGAGAAATGATATCGGTATTGGCCGAATCGTTGCGAATAAAAGGTTGAAATGCCTTGTCTTTACTTAAACTAAAATCATAGTTCACTTCATTGCGGAAGGTAAAGCCTTTAAATGGACCAATCTCTTGATACACGGTACCAACCACTCTGGTTTTTTCGGCACGAACATCGCGATAATAGGCCATAGCAATCGGGTTGTTCGTATTACCAACGGTTTGTCCGTTAATCAATACATTTCCGATAAAATTACCATATACATCACGGATAGGCGTAGCCGGACTATTCCAAAGAACTAAACTGGTGATGGCATCAAATCCATCAGACAAAGTAATTTTTTGATTGGTATTTGACATATTAATGCTAATACCTGCTTTCATCCATTTTTTTACTTGATGATCGAGATTAACCCGCACTGCATAACGTTTGAAGCCGGAGTTAATAATGGTACCTAATTGATTATAATAGTTACCGGAGAAATAATAGGTGGTTTTTTCGCTACCGCCTGAAAATGCCAATTGGTGATTTTGAATAGAACCGGTGCGGAACAATTCGTCTTGCCAGTTGGTGCCATCACCCAACAAATCCGGATTTTTAAACTCAGGAACTGAATCCATATAAGAACCGGCTGCTCTTACCTCTCCTACCAAACCATTTTGATATTTAGCAAATTGGCTCAACTTCATAATATCCATTTTTCTGCGAATACTTTGCCAACCGTAATAAACATCATAGGTGATTTTACCTTCGCCGGATTTACCGCGTTTGGTATTAATAATTACCACCCCATTGGCAGCGCGAGAACCATAAATAGCCTGCGCAGATGCATCTTTCAAGATATCAATGGATGCGATGTCGGATGGATTCAGCGTAGCCAAAATACTTTGTCCGGTTTGGCCGCGACCGCCGCCCAACACTTCTTGACTAATACTGTTTCCGGTAGCTTCTGAAATAGGTACACCATCAATCACATACAAAGGATCATTACCATTAACAGAAGTGATACCACGTACGCGAACAGAAATACCACCACCCGGCTGACCGCCATTAGATTGAATGGTAGCACCGGCTACTTTACCTTGTAAAGCTTGATCAATACCCGCCATTGGCAGGTTTTTAATTTCTTTTTCTCCAACGGAGGAAATAGAGGTAGAAACTTCTGCACGTCTTTTTGCACCATAACCTACCACTACCACATCAGATAATGCGGTTGCACTTGGCGTAAGCGCAATTTCGAATACATCTTGTGTGCCGATTGGAAATTCTTTCTTCTCCATGCCAATAAAACTAACCACGAGGGTTTTGCCGTTGGCAGGAAGGGTTAATACAAAAACACCATTTGCATTGGTGGAAGTTGCCACTTTGCTGTCTTTAACCGAAACGGTTGCATTGGCTAACACTTGGCCTTTTTCATCTTTAACTGTACCGGAAATTTTACGTTGCGCAAAACCGGGAAGGACGAAGCAAAATGTACAAAAAAGGATAAAGTACATTGCTAAAGGGAGTCTGGTTCTTTTTCTCATATAGCAAGAATATTTGAATACCAAAAGTAGAACTACCCATCATAATATACTAATACTATATTAGCTGTTTATAATGCTATTTAACGTAATAATAACAACTAAAAAACAACAATAATTGGTTTTATTGGCTTTATGCAAACATTTTCCGCAAATTTTTGCACAAATTAATAATACTTTTTTATCTTTACTATTACATTTTTGATACTTATTATGCAAAACAATCTTCTACGTGAAATCACGCCACTTACGAATAGCGACTGTTTCACCATTTTTACGCGCACTAAAACCGAGTTTGATTTCCCAATTCATTATCATGAAGAAATAGAGTTAAACTTTATTATGAATGCTGCCGGTGCAAGGCGCACCATCGGCGATCATATGGGCGAAATTGATGACTTAGAATTGGTATTGGTAGGGTCTAATCTGCCGCATGTTTGGCAAACCCATCGCTGTAAAAGCAAAGAGATTAAAGAGATAACCATACAATTTCATAAAGATTTATTTGATGATAAATTTTTACGCAGAAATCAAATGGCCTTTATTAGAAAGATGCTTGAATTATCGGCAAAAGGTATTTTATTTAGCAAAGAAACGATTCAACAAATTATGCCACGCTTGGTAGCATTAAGCCAAAAGCAAGGTTTTGATTCGGTACTTGACTTACTATCTATATTGCACGACCTGTCGATTTCACGCAATATGCATTCGTTATCCGATAGCACATTTAGCAATGCTGAACTATCTTACAATAGCCGACGAGTTGAAAAAGTGATGGAATATATGCATCAAAATTTTCATAAAAATATTACGTTACAGGAAGTTGCTAAATTGACCAGCATGACCGCCGTTTCGTTTAGCAGATTTTTTAAAATGCGCACCGGCATTACCTTTATTGATAGTTTATTAGAATTACGTTTAGGACATGCTTCGCGGCTATTAATCGACACCACTTTATCCATTTCAGAAATCGCCTATAATTGCGGCTTCAATAATATTTCAAATTTCAATCGCTTATTTAAAAAGAAAAAAGGATGCACGCCTAAAGAATTTAGAGAGAATTACACCACCGGTAGCCGCGTATTTATTTAAGACAAATCGGCTCATTTATTCTTTTTTAGTTGCCATAGCATCCAACCGCTTAATACAACTACGGCCAATTCAAAAATAGTTAAAGCCTGAATAATACCGAATTGATCGGCTAAGTACCCTAATAAAACGGCCGGAATGCCAAAGCCGATATAACCAATAAACATATAGCCCGAAACGGCTCTGGCTTTTTGCACACCACCCTTTTCGGCAACAATTGCCAAACCACCTAAATAAGAAAAACCATAAGCGGCCAATCCGATAATAAACGTACCAAACAAAATCAGCAATAACCATCCTAGCATACATCCTGCAATTACGGCAGCAAAGCCAACAGGAATTAGGTACAAACCAATTTGCACTGAATAAGACGGATTTAACTTTCGAATAAAAGGTTGCAAAAATGCGCCCGACCAATTAATCAACACCAAACAAAATCCGGCATAGGGCGCCAACCCCATCGCGGTTAGTTGTGTTGGAATAATCGCAATTACCACACCGGTTGCGGCCCAGCAAATACCAATCGCAACATTTGGCACTAAAGACCCTTTTGGAAAATAGGGGAGCCGCAGTAATTTCCCGCCGATAGGCGGAAGTTTAGGAAGAAAAAATAATAAGGAGCCGGCAATTGCTGTTAATAATAATAACAACCAATAACTCACCGGCGATAAACTGTAATGAAATAATAATACCAAAGTGGTTGCAATAGCTCCACCACCAAAACCCAATGCGGTAAATAAGGAAGCCAATCCTGCAGCCCGATAAGCAGCTAATGGATGTTCTTTTAATAATTCACTGATATAGGCAGTACCTGCACTCATGCCAATTCCTACCCCCACGCCTTGTAAAAATCGCGCTATAGCCAAAGCCCATACATTTGGCCATATTGTTATCACTAATGTGGCACAAAAGGCAATCACCACCGCCAACAATAATACCCGCTTTCTACCCCACCGATCAGATATCCCGCCAAGGAAAACATAACAGGGCAACATACCTAAAACATAGGCAGCAAAAACCAAAGAGGTTTGTCCGTTACCAAACCCCGATGCGGCCGCATAAGCCCTAAATAAAGGCATAGAAATATTAACAGCCAGCGTGATTAATAACAAGCCTACTGCAACTAGTAAATGAGCGCGAGATTTAATAAAGTGCAACATGATGAATGGGGTTAAATCAATACATGACTCTCCCCTTTAAACTTTTAATTACAACCAAAAGTTATCTCGAAAAATTCAAATGCCAATAAATTTTATAACGTCATGTTGCACACGTACCTAGCTACTACCGCTTTTTGATTTTTATGAAGCCCTTATTTTGAAAGCTACTATTATCTGAATACATCCGTACTTTTAAAACTGAACGGGTATGACCATCAATTTGGCCGGTGCGATTTATATAAAAAACGTTTTCATTCGGCTTTCGCTGGATAAACTCTTGCAAGGTATTGGGGTCTCCGTCGAAAAATATTTTTGCCTCTTCCACCCACATACCGGTTACACTTACCGCATTTGAAAAACGAACTTCATATTGACCGGGGGCTTTGATGTAGTTAGACAAATCAATTTCCATTTCAGCTTTACTGTTAATAAATTGCCGAGTATCCCATTCTTGTATTATAGTAAAGTTTTTTTCTTCTTGATCGGCAGCAGGTGGTTTGAAACCATTTACATAAAAGGCCGCAAAAGATTTAATAAGTGGCTCCCCCTTGCTTTCTAGAATGTTGACCTTAATTTTTGACACCAAGGCATTCTCAAAAAAATCGATTTTACTAACCCCTACCGAACTTCCCGCTGCAATTTTACGCCAATGCCCGTTTGACCACCCTACAACTTCGTATTTCCGAATGCGATGTCCTTCCAAATAATTCTCTTTTAAAACGATATGATTCACGAGCGTTGGTTTGGGAAAAACAAGTTCGCAATTGGCTGCAGTGGCATTTTTTAAAACGGCAATTGGCTTTTTAAATCGTCGGTTTATTTCGGCGCCAAACGCGGCATACTGCTGTACATCAGCTTTGGTAATTAATCCGGTGGTATCCGGACTAGCGTTCAACAGCAGCGTACCGCCATAGCCAACCGATTTATAATATATTTCCATGAGTTCATCAACGGATCTGCGCTTTGCTTCATTTTTTGGCGACCAAAACCAATAATGATTGTACAGTGTTACATCAGCTTCTAGTGGCGCCCAGGCATCGCCATTGGGGTCATCATCATATTGCGTTGCAACGCCGGATTTTAATATTTCGCTTTTAACTGAATTCCAAACCGGATAATGCAAGATCCCACTTTCGGTACCCGGCCATCTAATTGTAGCATCCGATCCTTGAAAAATAACCGCATTGGCGGCATATTTCTGTAACAAATCACTTACCGGAACTTTGCAAGAACCATCAAACCAAACCTCTAGCATTGACCCATAGTTTGTTAAGACCTCGGTTAATTGCTGCCTAAAAATTTGATTATAGGCCAACTGCTTCGATGGATCTTTTGTAATACCGCCGCTGCCTAACCCTGCCCCCCATTTAATATCACCGGGATAAATATAAATTCCCATATTTAAGCCTGCTTTTTTACAGGAGTTGGCTAGCAATTTTACCAAATCGCCTTGTCCGTTTTTCCATTTAATATTTCGCACACAATATTCGGTAGTTAAAGTTGGCCACCAACAAAATCCACCTGCGTGTTTTGCTACAAAAATTATTTCTTTGGCACCCCAGGATTTTGCTACGTTACACCATTGATCGGTATCTAGTTGGGTAGGGTTAATTCTTGAAATATCAAAATCGCCGGTTTCGTCATATTCTTTTCCCAGCCAAGTAGCCACGCCAAAATGGATAAACATAATTTGTTGCTGCTCTTGCCATTGATACTGAACGGCTGTAGGTTTTGCAATAGGCTGTGCATTGCTGTAAAGCCCCGAGAAGCAACCTAAAAGCAACAGTATTTTTTTCATCATATTATGTTCTTTTTAGTAAAGATTTGTTACTTATTCATTAAAATAATTAACCCGTTTCTTTCAAAATCCAGTTCGATAAATTCATCGTTTTGATGCCCTATTTTTACGCCGAAAGCTTCTTTAACAACCAATTGATTTATCGGTAATTTCAGTTTTGTTTTTCCGCCTTTTTCAGAACGAATAGCAAGATAATTAAGCAATCCTGCCTCCTTTTTTGCACTTACTAAAAAGGCACCTTCTGTTCTTAGTTGTTGAAAAGAAACATCCGACCAATCTTTTGGAATTGCAGGAAAAACCTCAATAAATCCTGCATACGACTGAATCAACATTTCTTGAATGCCGGCAGCAAAAGCAAAATTTCCTTCCAATGTAAATGGCCGGTAGGTAAAAGTTGACTTGCCCGATTTGCTTTGATCGCCGTTGAGGTGAAATGAATTAGGTGAGCAAAAAGAAGTGGCAAAATCGCGCAAGGCAGCATGGGCACCATCACCATCTTTCGCACGCGCTTTTAAATTTCCTTCCCATGCATAGGAATAACCACACCAGTTTGCCGGACCTACTTTATCTAGCAACTTTAAAGAATTAGTAATAATTTTTTGATTCTGCGCACCGTTTTCCCAGCATATTTCACCCAATGGATGAATTGCCATCAAATGCGAAAAATGTCGGTGCGATTCATTATAGGGCAGTTCTTTTGCAAATTTCATTTCGGCATTTTCAGATACATGATAATTTGAAAACTGATTTAAGATAATTCTATAATTTGCAGCCTCTCCATATCTATGCAAAACTGTAGCCATTTCAGCAGCCTTATGAAACACGTAACGCATGAGGGCTAAATCATAATTGGTGTTTTCAAAAAACCAGGCCGATTTATTATTATCATTAATTTCGGGACTGGAGCTAAGAGGCAATTGCCGTTGACCGTTGGCATCGAGCGATGTAATTTGGGTGAGATGCAAGGCTACTTCTTGAAACCAAGGATAAGCATAATTTTTCAAGAAGACGGTATCCATGCTGTATTTCCATTGTAAATAATAATGCTGAGCGAGCCATGCGGACACGGTTGGTGAAAGTGAATATTGTATCCAGCCACCCATTTCAACACCATTTAAAGTGGTTACTCCCGGTACATTGAGGCCTTGGGTGCCAAAATACCAACTGGTGTATTTTTTATACACTTTTTTATTTTGCTCGAGATGCTGAATATAGCCCATCGCTTCCTCTAAATGATTAGCAGCATAAGCAGGCCAATAACTTAATTGGGTATTTAGGTCATGATGAAAATCGCCCTTCCAAGGAGGAAGCCTTCCATTATCTGCCGTCCAAATGGCTTGTAAAGAAATGGGCGGCGCATCAGCTCGGGCTACACTGCCAAATTTGTATTGTTCTAAATTGTATTGGCGTTGCAATATCGAATCAGGCAATTTAATACTTGATTTTTTCCAAAATTTTTGCCACCAACTTAAGTGTTGTTGAAATGCCAATTTATAACGCTGTGCTTTTTGTAAAAGTTTTGCGGCAGACATAGCGGGCTTATCAGGATAGTGAACAGAAATAGACCAAACACCTTCAATTGTTTTGTTGGCAGTTTTTTCCCATATCACCACCACTTCATAATAGGCGCCACCCCAAATTTTTTGAACATACTTTAAGGTGTTCGAACTTTTTATTACCGGCCCTTTAACGTAGCCAAGCCTTGCCAAATCATCACCCGCCACAGATCCACCTTCAGGCAAATTGCTATCCCCATCATATTTAGGCGCTATTAATTGAATATTCAATTCATGATCTAACCCGGTAAACTTAAAATATCCAATAGGTTGCGTTGCATGCACGAAAGCTTGCATAGTTACACCGCTCAACCAACTTATCTTTGTTTCGGCTGTTTGGGTATTGAGG
>JBJOQA010000358.1:0-3887 GCA_046050225.1 Bacteroidota bacterium
CACCCAGCGGCGTGAGCTATATGCTCGAAAATCGCGAAATCACCAAACGCATTTTCCCTGATCTCATTCCGCAAAACAACGTGCGCAGTGTTACCGAATACCCCAATATCTTGCTGAAAAATTTGCGCTCCTTATCGCCGCGTCAATCCAGCAATCCCACAATCGTGGTACTTACACCGGGTATTTACAATTCGGCCTATTTTGAACACACTACCTTGGCGCGCCTCATGGGGGTTGAACTGGTGCAGGGAAGTGACCTCGTAGTAGATAACCACAAAGTGTACATGAAAACCACCACGGGCCTGCAACAAATTGATGTGATCTATCGCCGCGTAGATGATGATTTTATCGACCCACTCGTTTTTAACCCGGGAAGCATGTTAGGTGTGGCCGGTTTAATGAGCGCTTACCGCAAAGGAAATGTGGCCATCGTAAATGCAGTGGGTAACGGCGTTGCCGATGATAAAGCTATTTACTCCTACGTTCCGGCCATGATTCGCTATTACCTCAACGAAGAGCCGATTTTAAAAAATGTACCTACCTATCAACTCGGTAATATCGATGAACGCGAACATGTGTTTAGCAAAATCAATCAAATGGTAATTAAAAAAACCAATGAAAGTGGTGGCTACGGCATGCTCATGGGAAATACCGCCGATGAAAAAGAAATTAACGAATACAAAGCACAGGTTTTATTAAACCCGCGCCAATTCATCGCACAACCCATCATCAATTTGTCGAGCGTGCCTTGTTATATGAACGGGCAACTCACGCCGCGGCGTGTTGACTTGCGCCCCTATGCGTTATGTGGCCCCGGCGGTATTGAAATTGTACCGGGCGGACTCACCCGCGTGGCCCTTAAAGAAGGTTCACTGGTAGTAAACTCTTCGCAAGGCGGCGGCAGCAAAGACACTTGGGTTTTGGCCGGTTAATTTTTTTCATTGTTACCACATCGTGTTAACCAACCTTTTTAATTTATGCTTAGTAGAGTTGCTGATAGTTTATTTTGGATGAGCCGCTATATGGAACGCACCGACGGTATCCTGCGCATGCTCAAAATTAATTACGCTTATTCGCAGGATGATAATCAAGATTTTTCTTGGATGCCCGCCCTTAAGCTTTTTACATTTTTATCGGATGAAGATGCGCGTGCCATTGAACACGATTCGCGCGCGGTGATGCAATACATGGTGTTGGGTAAAGATAATCCCAACTCGGTGCTCAATATTGTTACGCAAGCCCGCGAAAACGGACGTAGTGTACAAGATCATATCACTAAAGAAATGTGGCAATGCCTAAACGATTTTTACCACACCATGCGCCAACCCGAACTAGAGTTTAGTCTGCAACGCGAAGACCCCGTTACCGTTTTAGATAATCTCATCAAAAAAGGATTGCTCTATTTTGGAACCACCGATGTAACTATGGCTCGTGGCGAAGGAAATGCATTTATCAATATTGGAAAATTTCTCGAAAGAGCCATTCTTTCGGCCGATATTCTCGATATTAAAATGAGTGCCGTAGATGCCGACAATAGCGCCGATATTACTTATTGGAAATATTTATTGCTATCCATTTCGGGTTACGAGCTCTACCTTAAAACCTATCGCAGCGGATTTGAAGCGCGCAACGTAATCGAGCAAATTGTACTCAATACCCAATTTCCTCGTTCGGTGTATTATGCCATCAGTAGATTACAACGTTATATCGAACGCATTCGTAACGATCGTAACGCGGCCGAATTTAATCAACTCAACTTTATGGTGGGTAAACTAAAAAGTCAAGTTGAATTTGCTACCGCCGAAAGTATCATGCAAGAAGGGCTTCGTCCTTTTTTACAAAACACCAAAAACCAATTGTTTCAAATAGGCAATACCCTTAGTAAGTATTATTTTGCCTACGCTTAATTCATCTCATCGAACAATTCATCCTAAACATGCCAAGGTTTATCATTCAACATATCACCCGTTACACTTATCCCGAACCCGTTCGCGACAGCGCCAATCAAATAATGCTCTTTCCCATCAAAGATCATTTACAAGAAGTGCAACATCAACGGTTAGTAATTACCGGCGAACCGGCCGTAGAAACCTATAGCGATTATTACGGAAACGAAGCCGGTTCTTTCATGCATATCGCACCGCATAACGAGTTGCGCATCGAATCCACCATTTCGGTAATTACCAAACCGGTGGAGCTTCCTAAAGACGATCGCCCGGCAGATGAGCAATGGAAAAACCTCGAAGCCATTCGATTTGTAGTACCCTATATCGATTTTTTAAAACAAGAACAATTTGCTTCCAAACACGAAGTGCTACAAATTGCCAACCCGCAATTATTTGAAAATAAAACCGTGTTTCAAACCGCAAGTGAATTGAATAATTATGTGTTTCAACAATTCAAATACATTAAAGGCGTAACCAGCATCGAATCTACTATTGAAGAAGTTTGGCAACTTAAAGCCGGCGTGTGCCAAGATTTTGCGCATATTCTTTTGGTAATGCTTCGCTTGCTGCAAATTCCGGCTAGGTATGTAAGTGGCTATGTTTGTCCGCACGATCACCAACTACGCGGCGAAGGCGCTACCCATGCTTGGGTTGAAGCCTATATTCCTTTTTACGGTTGGCTCGGTTTTGACCCAACCAATAATTGCATTGTAAGTGATTTGCACGTGCGCCTTGCCATCGGCCGCAGTTTTACCGATTGCTCGCCGGTGCGCGGTACCTATAAAGGAACGGCTAGTCAAACCTTAGAAGTAGGCGTTTCGGTTTCGCACGAAGACGGCCAGGTAATGAACGAAGTGGCTGCCGTACTTACACCGCAACCCAAGGCCCCTGTAAACGAGAATGGTACTCCTTACAACAGCTACCAACAACATTTACAAATGATTCAACAACAACAATAGGCTGCTACGCATACGCCTGATTATAATTTTGGTACCAGCATTTGCGCTTTGGGCAGCATCGTTGCGTCGCATTCCTTTCATCGGCAGTGCATAGGGCAGCTTTTTATTATTTATATACGGATAAAATAGAAAGTAAATGATTAAAAATAAAGACCAATGAGAGGAAAAGGCTCGACAATTAAATTGCCGATAGGTTCAAAATGCTTAAGATTTATTATAAAACCTCTGTCTTACGTTATCTGTTTCAACAACCGTAAATGAACCGGTTAAAACAATTTTTGTGTTTTTTAGTAATTCAATTAAAACATTTGCAGCAAAAGCTGGCCCTCTTTTTTTATCCCTAAAAAATACAACTGCCGGAGGATTTTCTTTTGAATATTTAAAAATTAATTCCCCATAGTCGCTATCAAAAGTAAGAATGATAAGATTAAATTCTAAAGCCATTCGTATTACTTCATCATCTGTAATACCGGCACAGTCTTCTTGAATACTTTTTACCTCAAATCCATTTTCACGTAAGATGATGGTACTAGGCCGAGGAAAATTTTCATTTGCTAAAAACATAATTACGCTGAAATAGGGAAAAATAATTCTTGTTGAATGCAATACTTTAAATATTCAAAAACAGCCCTTAAAGATTCAGTGGTAATTGTAGGATAGGATGCAAGAATTTGTTCTTCAGTCCAACCAGCAGCAAATAACTCCAAAATGAGTTCTACGGAAATCCGAGTACCTTTTATGGTAGGCTTTCCAAGCAATATCTGTTGATCAGAAACAATATAGTCTTGCCAAATCATATTGCAATATACAAATTTTAATACAGTCAATTTATCTCCCCCAACCAATTTAAAAAGGGTGAACCCCCTATTGAAGATTCACCCTTTTTAATAATAATCTAAACAAATATATTACCCCATTTATCGTGCATGGTTCCAACCCTGCGCTACCAACTCGTGGGTATTACCACCACGCGTAATAATCT
>JBJOQA010000359.1:0-4893 GCA_046050225.1 Bacteroidota bacterium
CCTACCACCCAAACCCTACCCGACCCCGCCATTGCAAAGGTTGATATGGAACTTCCGTCCCTTTATGCATTTTGGCAATTACTTGTAACTTGTTAATTTTTGGCCAACGGGCTAATAATACCTTGCATTTAAAAGGATTCTTTTAAATTTATCACATGAAAAAAAATAGGCTCATTTTATTCATCGCATTTAGTTTTACCATGTTGTTGTGTGCGTCGGCCTTTGGTCAAAATGCTTTTTTTCGCAAACAAGAAGATTCACTAAAAGTATTGGCGAAAGAAATTGTGGAGGGTAAATCGAGTATCGTTCGATTTACGGCCGATAGTGTTTTCACCAAAGTACTAGTGCGTTCCTTAAAACAACCCTATTCATTTAGTTATCCTTTTGATTCGCTTTTACCCATTTCGCGATTGTACGCACCCGACAGCAGTTTCCGCATTTTTACCTGGCAAATGGTTATTAATGATAATCTTACCCGGCAACACGGCGCCATTCAAATGCGCACTTCGGATGGTAGTCTTAAATTATTTCCATTAATTGATAAATCGGATGTTACCACCCAATTACTCGATACTTCAGGCAATAACCGTGGCTGGATTGGCGCTGTTTATTATCGGCTGATTCAAACCAAAAGCAGCGGTCAAAATTTTTATACGTTATTAGGCTTTGATGAAAACAATTTACGCAGCACCCGAAAATTAATTGAAGTTTTATCGTTTAAAAACGATGAACCCTACTTTGGTGGTCGTTTAATTAGTTTTGAGGAAGACTCTGTTTTTAAATCGGCAAATAGCCGTTACATTATGGAATTTAGAAAAGATGCCGGTGCGAGATTAGCCTATGATGAAGATTTGCAAATGATCATTGCCGAGCATTTAACATCTGAAAGCGGGGAGCCGCAAAAAAAATGGACCTATGTACCGGATGGGGATTATGAAGGGTTTCGCTGGAAAAATGGCAAATGGATTCATGTAGAAAAAGTTTTCAACCAGGTTACACCTGAAGGCATGGAACCGGTACCTCATCCATTACCTGTAACAAATGGAGATCCTGAAATAGATAAATTAACGCCAACACCTAAGCCGCCCAAGAAGAATGGCGGGCAGGAATAAATCTACGCAAGCTGATTTTAAACGTAGTATAATCTACTAAACTAGGGGGCAATTAGCTCCCTTTTTTGTTTTTAAAGCATATTATTTTAAAAAAAATATTGCGCCCGAAAAAATATCAAAATCACATAACTATTTAATATAAAATTACTTATACTTTAAATTAATTTACTGCAAGACTATTTTAAGCTGCAAGATTTTATCTAAAAAATAGGCAACATTTTCTGTTCGTAAAATCTCAACAATTATTGCAATAATTAATTGCAAGTTCCTTATTTTTACACCTATTACTTGCCAGCCTTTTGTAAGCAGGTATCTTCACGACTAAAACTAACTAAAATCTCAATTATGCAATCTACTGCTACTCCGAAGTATTTAACGGTACGCCTTCGTTTTGCCTTGTTGCTATGCTTATTGGCGGGTATGACAACTAGTGTTTCAGCCCAACAATATGTTAATGGTAACATCTCTACGGGTGCTACTTCCAAAAATGGTACAGCGGCGCCAGCCGGCTATACCTGGAGTGAATTACAAAATGACAATGGTAATACAACAGAAACAAATACCAGTTTAGGTTTTGGTGCGAGTGTTGCCGGTTCAGCTTCTATTGCTGATGACTTTACGGTTCCTGCCGGTCAAACTTGGAATATCACTAAGTTTACTACTTATGCCTATTCTACAGGGTATGCAGGTGCTACCTCTCCTTTTGGTGAACTTCGTGTAAGAATTCATAGCAGTAGTCCTGCAGCCGGTGCAACTACCATTTTATTTGGAGATTTAACCACAAACCGTATGACGGCTACTGCTGAAGCTTTTATCTATCGTACAGGTAATACATCAGTTCCTGCTAACGCTGCACCGGGTACAACCAGAAAAATCTGGAAAATGGAAGCTGCAGTGAGTGTTTCATTACCAGCAGGTACTTATTGGATTGAGTGGCAAAATGCGACTGTTGCCGGTGTAACTAGTAATTTCTGCCCTCCGAGCACGATTGTTGGTGCTCGTACTGTTGCAGGTGCAAACGCCATCCAAAATACTGGTACATGGGCCGCTTTAATTGATGGTGGTAACCCTGCAAGTGCTCCTGATGTTGCTTTGGATATGCCATTCACCTTAGATTATACACTTGCCGGTGGAACTGTTCCATCTTGTGCTACCGGTTTAGCTCCTGCCAATAATGCTACCGGTGTTGCCAATACCGGTTCATTAAGCTGGACAGCCGTTTCAGGTGCAACTTCTTATGATGTTTACTTAGGTACTACAGCATCTCCTTCATTGGTTACCAATGTAACAGGAACAAGCTATACTTTCAGTCCTGCTTTAAGCTTAGGAACTTTGTATTACTACAAAATAGTTCCACGTAATGCTTCAGGTCCTGCAACTGGCTGTAGCGTATTACAATTTACCACTGCTAACGTAAGTTGTACGCAACCTACCTTACCAACTTTATCTGCTGATACCAGCTATTGCGGTACAGGTTCTGCAACTTTACGTGTAACAGGCGGTACTTTAAATAATGCTACAGAATGGCGTTGGTACACCGGTTCATGCGGTGGTACTTTGGCCGGTACCGGTACTTCACTTACAGTTTCTCCTGCTACTACTACTACCTATTATGTTCGTGGAGAAGGTGGTTGTGTAACCACAGGTTCATGTGCTTCTGTTACCGTTACAAAAGTTACTTCAATTGGCGCACCGGTTATTAACCCTGTTGCTCCAATTTGTTTAAATACTTTATCACCATTAACTATCAATCCTTTCACATTAGGTACTACTCCAATTCCTGATAGCGTTACCGTTACTTCAGGTACAGTATCTATTCCTGTTCCGGATAACGTTGCAGATGGTGCATTCTCTAGTTTAACCATTCCTGCGCTTCCTGTAGGTGCGGTTGTTACCGGTATTGATGTTACCTTAAGCATGGCGCATACTTACCCAGGTGATATGATTTTCAACTTGAAAGCACCAAACGGTAAAATCTTAAACCTATACAAATATGCCGGCGGTAACTTCACCGGTAATAATGGTGGTTTAACAAATGCAGGTTGGTTCAATACTTTGGTTACTTCAACTGGTACAAGAACCTTTACTTCAGTTGCTGCTCCATATAACTACGGTGCAGGTCCATACGCTCCGGATGCTTTAAACAGTGCAGTTACCGGTGTACCTGTTCAAAACCCAACCGGTTATGCTTCAACTGAAACCGGATTTGCTAGCTTATACACTGTACCAAACGGTACTTGGACTTTAGCAATGGCTGATGGCGGTCCTGGTGATTTAGGAACTTTAACTCGTTGGACTTTGAAAATTCGTTACAATAAGTTTACACAAGTTCCATCTAATCCGGCGATTTGGTCACCGGCAGCTACTTTGTACACCGATGCAGCAGGTACAATCCCTTACGATGGTACTACCCCGTTGTTCCAAGTTTATGCAAAACCATCTGTAACAACTACTTATTCTGCAACATCAGTTAGTGGAAGTTGTACTTCTCCTGCAGCTACTGCAACAGTAACTGTTTATGATCCTGCAGTTATTAGTCTTCAACCAACTAATAAAACTGTTTGTCAAGCAGGTACCGTAACCATCTCAACTGATGCAACCGGAACAACTCCTACTTACCAATGGTTTGTGGACAATGGTAGTGGATTTGTTGCCATTACTAACGGTGGTAACTTTGCAGGTGCAACAACCAAAACTTTAACCATCAGCAACGCTCCTGCTAGCTTCAATGGTTACAAATTCCAATGTGTAGTTACTAGTGCTGCTCCTTGTTTGCAAACTTCAACTACGAATGCAGCTACACTTACTGTTAATCCTACACCAACGGTATCATTGTCGGCTTCTCGCTACAATAACTTGTTGCCTGGCTTAACTACTACCATCACCGTAGCATCTAACCCTAGTGGCGCAACTTATACTTGGGCTAAAAACAATCGTCCAATTTCAAACACAGCAGTTTCATTAACCGCAGGTGTTGACGACTTAGGTTCTTACACTGCTACTGTTGTAGATATCAATGGTTGTGTAAACACTACTGCAGCTTTAGTAATTGGTGATTCAGCCTCTACGCGTTTGTTCATCTATCCTAACCCTAACAATGGTCAATTCCAAGTTAGATATCATAGTTTGAATGGTAACAGCTTACCACGTTCAATGATGGTTTATGATGCAAAAGGTGCTTTGGTTTACCAACAAGTTTATGCAGTAGGCAAACCATACGATCGTATGGATGTTGACTTCCGTCGTTTAAGTAAAGGTGTTTATATGATCAACTTACTGGCTTCAAACGGTAAACGTTTGGCTTCAGGAAAAGTATTGGTTCAATAATCATTTTTCTAAATACTTAAAAAGCGGCTGTCAAAATATTGACAGCCGCTTTTTTTATATGCATTTATTTACTTTTTTTAAATACTCAATAGGATGGATAATAACCAAAATGCCGTAACCATATTTAATAAACATGCCAACTTATACGCCGGCAAGTATATGGATGTAAGCGATTATAGCAGCGGTATAAACTATTTTTGCGACCAGGTGAAACCGATGCAAGCCAAAGTGTTAGAAATCGCTTGTGGGCCAGGCAACATCACCAAATACTTATTAAACCGGAGACCTGATTTACAAATACTGGGAATAGATCTAGCAGCCAATATGCTTGCACTTGCAAAAGAAAATAATCCTTCAGCCAATTTTGAGCAATTTGATTGCAGAAACATCCATCAAATACAACAACGATTTGATGCCGTTTTAATTGGATTTTGTTTGCCCTATTTATCTTTTG
>JBJOQA010000360.1:0-6986 GCA_046050225.1 Bacteroidota bacterium
ATTGCATTGGTATCAGTTGCGATATAATCAATAACTTCTTTACTTGATTTCACCGCTTTCACTTTACTAAGATCAAACGATTGCCCTCGCAAAATACTATCTGTTGCATAACGAACCGAACTGGTTGCATTTAGGCCATCAAAAACAATTTTCTTTTGATTTTTGGCCTTACCGGTAAGTTGTAGTTGCAAATCATGCATGGTAAAAAGCGTATCCTTTGATTGCTGATTAATTAATACCACGATTGCATCCGAAGCAATTCGATTCCAAAATGGAATATAGCCCAACGAGTCAGAAAAATAGCCCTCTTCTTGCTTGCGTAAACCACGCGTTACAATAATCATCCGCGTATTACTATCATTGTAAAAATCTCTCAAACAATCTGCTTCCGATTTATAGGTTGCCTCAATTTTGGCATTGGGATTAGATGCTTCAAATACCCGAATTTGCTCTTCAATTACCGGCTTAAAACTCTCATCCACACTAATTTTTATCACGCCTTTATCCTTTGTATCCGTTGGTATTTTAGTGTTCACGGGTGATTTACAAGAAAATTGCAATAGCCAACAAGCCCCAATAAATAAAAGTGTAAAACCAAATTTTATTTGCCGCATCATTAATCGTTAAAATAGTTTTTTTGATACCCTCTGTAAATTCTAAAAGCGCCATACACCCAGCATATCACTGCGAATATCTTTATCAAAACCGGATCGTATAAATCTAAAAAATCTTCGGTATAACGCGTTGGAATCATAAAGAAGAAACCCGCAATCACTAACAATGCGCCCATACCATAATTTGTAATAGTACGCATTTGAGAAATACCGCGATGGCGTTCGCTCATGGGCTCTCTTTCAAATTCTTCTAATGCCATAAATTATATTTTGAATGAACAAAAAGGCCTTGAAATTACTTCATTTCGATGAAAAACTATTCAGATGCCGTGAATACTACCGGAATGGAATAATAAGATGTTACCTGTTTATTACCCATTTTACCCGGATTCCAGCGAGGCATTTTCTTTAAAACTCTTACCACTTCTTGGTTAAATACCTCTCCCCCATCTTTCACTACTTCAAATTGTTGCAAATTACCATCGTAGCCAACCACAAAACGAACTTGTACCTTAACAGTAGCATCGGCATCTAATTCGGCCGGACTGCGCAAATTCATTTCTAAAAAACGCTGCAAAGCCTTCATTCCACCGGGAAACTCTGGTTGCACATCCGGATTTTCCAAAGGTTCTTGCGCTCCGGGCACCATAGGTACAGAAGGCGTAGATACAAACACAGTTGGCTCAGTTGGATCTACATGCTGTATAATTTCTACCGGAACAAAAATATTTTTACTCCCAATTATGCGTTTCGTGGGGTCATTTAAAGAATCGGCCAATGCAGGATTGTTTACAATTACCACATTAGATAAAAACTTGGCAACACTCATCGGCGGAACCTTGGGCTTAACCGGAGGAGGAGGTGGAGGCGTTGGTGAAAGCTGTTGCAGCACATGTTCTACCACAGGAAATAAAATTTTGCCCGACTTATTACTTTTGCCACTTTGAAAAACCGAAAATATACTTGCTACTCCTGCAAAAGTTAGCATGGCCACTAATGCATATTTGATACGATTGGGATAATACTTACGCAAAGTGTAAGCACCATAATCTTTATTGCGCTGATCGAATATAAGGTCCAGCGGATCACTAGATAATATGGATTGAGGAGTCATGTTTAAAGGTTTTGAATGATAAAAATGTTTCAAAACCGGCGCCGTTTGCCTAAAGATGCGATGCACCATACATTCCATAAAATTGGTTAAAAAACTTTTCAAAACTGTTTTTTTGTAAGATGAACGGTGCAATGGTTTGCAGTGAGTAAGTTATATTTGCAGCATGAAAATTCTCTTCTTGTGTTTAGGAAATATCTGCCGTAGTCCTTTAGCAGAAGGAATTCTTCAGCATAAAGTAAAAAAGTTAGGGTTGAATTGGAAAATTGACAGCGCCGGCACCAATGGCTTTCATGATGGAGAGCACCCGCATCGCTTATCACAAAAGGTTGCCCGACTGCATGGCATTGATATTAGCAAGCAAATTAGCAGAAGATTTACAACAAGCGATTTCGACAAATTCGATCATATTTATGCCTTAGCAGGTGATGTAGTGCAAGAATTAAAATATTTAACCGGAGCAAATTTTCAACCGGCAAAAGTTTCTTTGCTTTTAGATGCGCTACATCCCGGTTCAAACAAAGATGTACCCGATCCTTGGTATGGCGGTGAAGATGGGTATCATGAAGTTTATGCACTAATTGAAGCTGCCTGCAATGCAATTATTCAACAATACAACAACCATACTTCCACAGAAAAAGAAAAACCAATTTAACATGTCAAAACCGTCCATCCCACAAGGTACCAGGGATTTTAATGCAGAAGTAGTTAGAAAGAGACAATACATTTTCAACACCATTCGAAATGTATTTGCACTTTATGGATTTGAACCATTAGAAACACCAGCCATGGAGAACTTAGATACGCTTATTGGTAAGTATGGTGAAGAAGGCGACAAACTGATGTTCAAAATTTTAAATAATGGTATTAGTAATCCTAAAAACATCGAAAAATCAAAAGCCGGTTTTGAAAAAGTATTGCTAGGAAAAAGTAGCAGTGACTTAACAGAGAGAGCTTTGAAATATGATTTAACCATCCCCTTTGCGCGTTTTGTGGCCATGAATCATGGCAAACTTACCTTTCCGTATCGCCGCTACCAAATTCAACCGGTATGGCGAGGCGACAGTCCGCAGAAAGGCCGCTACCGCGAGTTTACACAATGCGATGCCGATGTGGTAGGCAGCCAATCTTTAAACAATGAGGTTGAATTAGCCTGCATTTATCATGAAGTGTTTAGTCAACTAAACATTGAAGGTTATCGACTCTGTATCAATAGCCGAAAAATATTAGCTGCATTGGCACAAGTGTGCGAAGCTGAAGATCAAACCATTGCTATTACAACGGCTATCGACAAATTGGATAAAATTGGCATTGCAAAAGTTCAAGAAGAACTAGCAAGTAAAGGGCTTAACGAAAAACAAATAGCCAAGGTTACGAGTTATTTAACTTTAGACAAACCCGATACATTAGTTGAAACAAGCAATAGGGAACGCTTAGATTTTTTAAAGCAATTTTTTGCACAAAATGAAACCGGATTAGCCGGTATTCAGGAATTGGAAACCGTGGTATTTCATCCCCAATCAACGGCTAATTTTGTAATTGATCCCACTTTAGCACGTGGCTTAAATTATTATACCGGAATTATTTTTGAAGCGAAGGCCCCTGCATCGGTAAGCATCGGCAGTATCGGTGGCGGTGGAAGATATGACGATTTAACGGGCTTGTTTGATGTGCCCGGTATCCCCGGTGTAGGTATTAGCTTTGGGGTAGATCGTATTTACGATGTTTTAACGGAATTAGCATTATTTCCGTCGGATGTACAAACCGGCACACAAGTATTATTTTTCAACATGGGCGCTAACGAAAGCTTATTTGCTTTTGGCATCATGCAACAATTGCGAAGCAAAGGCATTCGTTGCGAATTATATCACGAAGCCCATAAAATTGGCAAGCAATTCGGGTTTGCAGAGAAAAAAAATATACCTTTTGCCGTTATCATAGGAAGCAAAGAAATGGAACAACAATATGCCTTGGTAAAAAATTTGGCAACAGGTATTCAAGAAGTGGTTGTATTTGAAAAATTATCGCAGTATTTTAACAATTAAATTTGGTCACCTTCAGGTTATTTCGGCATTATAAACAACTTCAAACAAAAGTCAACATCACCAATAAAATTAAAATTTATGAAAGTTCGCAGTCTATATGCTTTAGGTTTGGTTACGGCCTTACTGGTATTTGCGTCTTGTAGCAAAACCAATGAGCAGGGCAAAATGATTCCAAAAGATGCCGCATTGGTGATTACCATCGATGGCAAGTCGCTGGGCGATAAACTTCCTTGGAATGAGATTAAATCAAATGTTGCTTTTCAAGAAATGTTAGCCGACAGTACCCTCCCTAAACATATGCGCAAAATCCTCGACAATCCGGATAGCTCCGGCATGGATATTCACAAGGATATTGTATTCTTCTTACAACAGGATAGCACGAGTGGTTATGTAGCTTTACAAGGAACGCTAAAAGATGCTGCAGCGTTTAAACGCTTCAATCAAAATTTGTTAATAACCGATAAAGTTAGAGAACAGGAAGGTATCAGTTATATGAAAAATGGCGATGGTTGTGTTGCTTGGAACGACAAACAATTTATGTATCTCGCCAATTCTCCTGGCCTAGGTAAACGTAAATACAATTGGGAAAATGCCGACGGAGAAACAGAAACGCATGTAGAGAAAAAACAAGATATGGAGCAAATTTGCCAATCGTTGTTTAATCTTTCTTCCAGCAAGAGTTTAGCAAAAGAAGAACGCTTTAGCAAATTAATGGCAGAAACAGGCGACATGCATTTTTGGATGAATGCGGAAGTGTTTAGCCGTATGATGGATTACCCAAAAGCCATGCTACTTTTCAATCTTGAAAAACTTTATAAAGGTTCGGTAAACACCGCTACATTAAGTTTTGAAAAAGGTAAAATCCAAATTGTTTCACACAACTATGCTAGCCCGGCAATATTAGACATTTTAGAGAAACATAAAGGTGGAAAAATCAATGAAGCCTTAATCGGAAAATTACCTAGCGACAATGTTCAAATTTTGGTTACCGCTAGTTACAAACCGGAAGCGCTGCGTGAAATGATGAAACTTTTCAATGTTGATGGCTATTTAAATATTGCAGCAGCGAAACTAGGATTTTCAATGGATGATTTTGTAAAAGCTAATAAAGGAGATTTCTTATTTGCCATCACCGATGTTGCGAATAAAAAAAGAGCCGATTCAATTATTTACGGCGAATATGAACCTAACCCGGGTGAA
The DNA here is from genome assembly GCA_046050225.1 of Bacteroidota bacterium. GTDB lineage: Bacteria > Bacteroidota > Bacteroidia > Chitinophagales > Chitinophagaceae > Ferruginibacter. Next base: position 4,971 of record JBJOQA010000360.1, read on the forward strand.
AGTATGCCGGATGCCAAAATTTACTTTGCTACTTCAATTGGTGATAAAGATGCCTTTAACAAATTAATCAATGCCGGTAATAAATTAGGCGGTAATTTATTTGGTGGTGTTGGTGAAAAAATTGCCTACAGCAGCGATGGCAATGTTTTTGTTTTGAGCAATAACAAGGCGCAAACCGATCAATTTATTGCAACTAAAGGTAAACAACCTGCATTCTTAAATCGCCTTTCGGGCGAAGCTATTGGGGCCTATGTTAACATACAATCTTTAATGAAGGCTGCCGGTACCGACCGTATTTCGGATAGCGTATCACGCAAAGTTTTTGACTTATCCTTCAATCTTTGGGAAGATATTTTAATGAAAGGAGGAACCGTTACCGATGGCGCTTCTAGCAGTGTGATTGAAATTAATCTAAAGGATAAAAATGTAAATAGTTTGCAACAATTAAACCATTACTTTTCAGACTTGGCTGCAATCAAAAAAGAACAAGATAAAAAGCAAAAGGAAGAAATGATGGCCCTTGAAGATTTAGTAGAGCCCGCACAAACGATCAAATAGTTTCTATCCAAATCAATAAACTCCTAAACACAAAACAATGTAGCAGGTAATTACAGCCATTGTTTTGTGTTTTTTATTTCAATCGTTTTTAGCATCACCATGCAAATAGCATTACAGCAATTGGTTCCGATATTTTTTGATCATGATCAAAAAACAGATTCGCAAATTTGGCGACAACAAGTAACCATTCAAAAAGGTGAACGTTTGCATCTCGTTGCGCCAAGTGGCAGTGGTAAAACTTCGCTGGTGCATTTTCTTTATGGGATGCGCAACGATTATAATGGCACCATTTTATACGACGGTCAAAATATCAAACAATTTGATGCAGAAAAATTCGCCATTTGGCGTCAACAACATTTAAGCATCGTGTTTCAAGACCTTCGCTTATTTCAAGAAAATACGGTGGAAGAAAACATACTAGTAAAACGTGATTTATGCCCGTTTGAGGCTGCCGCCTCACCATTAGAAATGCTTGAAAAATTAGGTCTTGGTAAAAAATTAAAGGCCTTATGTAAACATTGTAGTTATGGCGAACAGCAACGCATTGCGATCATTAGAAGCCTACAACAACCATTTGATTTCATTTTGCTCGACGAACCCTTTAGCCATTTGGATGAGCATAATCGGCACTTAGCCATGGCTTTGATAGAAACGGAAGCAAAAAAAAGAAATGCAGCTATCATTTTGGCCGACTTGAAACAGATTGATTATTTTAATGCCGATCGCATATTATTTCTTTAAGTTTTTTTAACCGAGCAAATTGATGAAAAAAGCAAGTTTTAAACAGGTAGCAGCTTTCATGGAAGTGCATCAAAATAGATGGACACGAATCTTAAGTTATACCGGCTTGGGCGTTGGCGTTTTACTATTACTTTGTTCAATGCAGATGTATTTCAACATCAATATTTTGTTGAAAGACAAAAACCCCAAAAAAGATGGCTATGACTATATTTCGGTAACTAAGCTTATTACCAATGAAAACATGGCCGGAGATCATAGCTTTTCTGAAGCAGAAATAGCGCAATTTAAACAGGTACCCCAAGTTAAAGAAGCCACTCCCCTTTTAGCAAATCGTTTTTTGGTAAAAGCAAGCGGTGGTAGCCTACTTCCTTTTACAACCGATCTTTTTCTTGAATCACTTGACAATAGTTTTATAGATACCATCCCTGAAGGTTTTACTTGGAAAGAAGGACAAGCGGATTTGCCTATCATTATGGCGGCCGACTATTTAGAATTATACAATACTGTTTTTGCACCCAGCAAAGACCTTCCGCAATTTTCGCCAGAAAGCATCGGGGCACTCTTCATACAAATTGAATGCACCGGAAACAACGGACAAACGCTCATGCTTAAGGGACATGTGGTTGGTTTAAGCGATCGTATTAATTCCGTTTTAGTACCGGCCAGCTTTTTAAATTGGGCAAACAAAAAGTTAGCAAATGTAGATCAACCCAAAGC
>JBJOQA010000361.1:0-9940 GCA_046050225.1 Bacteroidota bacterium
TTATTTACGCCGAAAAATTCAATGGGGTTAACGGTTTCAAGATTAATGATGGTTTCGGTCAATTGCTTTTGTTTTTAGGATGAATAGGGAGAGGTTCTGTTAATAAAACAATCTTCTCAAATTTAAACAGTTATGCCTTTAACTAACAAACATTGTTATTCACAAATGTGTGTAGTTTAAACCATGAACCTTTTGATTATCCATAATCCAAAAAAATCCCTCCATTGTGGAGGGATTGCTGTTTAAAGTAATGGCGATTATTGAATTGGAATTTGTTGAACAGATTTCTGTGCTTCCGTTTTTTTGGGAAGTTGAATGGTTAAAATTCCATCTTGGTAATTTGCCGAAATTTTTTGTTCATCAATTTTTTCATCTAAAGTGAAGGATCTTGTAAAGGGTTGAACCAAGAATTCTTTTCTAATGAATTTAGTTTCTTGCTTTTCTGCTTCTTCCGATTTTTTGCCAGAAATGGTCAAAAGCTTTCCATCTATTTGAAGATTAAAATCAGCTTTGTTAAAACCGGGTACCACTAATTCAAGGAGGTACTGTTGCGCTTCCTCGCGAATATTGGTTGCAGGTTTTTTGGAAAAGGCAGATGAAACAGATTTTCCATGCGCAGTTTGTAGATCTTCAAAAATGTTTTGAATCATACCGTTGATGGTTGATTGAACCGGGCGATTAAAATTTACGAGTGTCATAATGTTTAATTTAATTTTTTGTTTTCTGAATCAGTTTCAAATTGTATTCCAACCCAAAAAAGAATGAAAAATTGACTTTTTCATTTAAAAAATAAGTCAAATTGACGCTTTGTTAAGTAAAATAATGACATAATGTCTTTTTAGTTTTTGAATTGCGTAATATTTTTACTCGTTTTCGCTTGAACTGTAGGAATATTCTTTAAGTCTTTTAACTTTGAACTTCTAAAAAAAGAAAATTATGTATCCAGCTGAGATTGTTATTCCCATGAAGGAAGAGTTAACAGAAAACGGTTTTACAGAAATGTTAACGCCTGAAGCCGTTGATGCAAAAATTAACCAAGCAGGTACCACATTAGTGGTTATCAATTCGGTTTGTGGTTGTAGTGCAGGAACCGCTCGTCCCGGGGTTTTGTTAGCCGTTCAACATAGTGCTAAAAAGCCGAATAACTTAGCAACCAGTTTTGCAGGTTTTGATGTAGATGCGGTAAAAAAAATTAGAGAGCATTTATTGCCTTATCCACCTTCATCACCTTCAATTGCTTTATTTAAAGATGGTCAATTAGTTCATTTTATCGAACGCCATAATATTGAAGGAAGAAGTGCGCAAATGATTGCCCAAAACTTAATGGGCGCATTTGAAAATTATTGTAATTAAGATTTTGACCGAAAGGTCAATTTGGGTTAGTAAGTATATCCCTTGTTTTTCTAAACAAGGGATTTTTTTTAAGTTGGACAAACAATATCTTGTTAAGTGAATAGAATGTGAAATGAAAATTGGTTTACCGGTTACACTGCGCTTTAAATTAAATATCTTGCAACACATTTTAGCAATTCTCAAATTCTTATTTATTAGCTATGTACGCCAATTTATATTATGTAATCAAAGACTGGTTTGGTTTAGAACTTAAACCCATGATGTTTTTAAATACATTCGGATTAATGGTGGCTATTTCTTTTGTTATATCTGCTGCAGTAATTGCATTAGAATTAAAAAGGAAAGAAAAGTTGGGCTTACTATTTCCTAGAGAAGAATGGATATTGGTGGGAGAGCCGGCATCTTGGGGTGATTTGTTAATGAATTTTATTACCGGTTTTTTGTTTGGTTATAAAATGTTGGGCTTGTTTTTTGCAAAACCAGAAGAGGTTAGTCCGCAAGACTATATATTTTCTTCTTCCGGTAGTTGGTTAGGAGGTTTATTATTGGGAGGATTATTAGCCGGTATGAAATGGAGGGAAAAGAAAAAGCAGCAGTTGCCGGTGCCCGAAAAAAGAAGTGTTCGCATTTGGCCACATGATCGCGTAGGAGATATCGTTATTATTTCTTTGATTGCCGGTATTCTTGGTGCCAAATTGTTCGACAATTTTGAAAATTGGGATGATTTTATTCAACATCCCATGGAACGAATTTTTTCGGCAGGCGGCTTAACATTTTATGGTGGGTTAATAGTAGCAACAATTGCGGTAATTTGGTTTGCCATTAAGAAGAATATACCGGTAATTCATTTGGCAGATAGTATTGCACCGGCAATGATGTTAGCTTATGCTTTAGGTAGAATTGGATGTCAGGTTTCCGGAGATGGTGATTGGGGTATTTATAACAGTGCCTATATTACTAGTGCAAACGGCAAAATTGAATTAGCTACTCCGGCCAGTTTTCAAGCCAATTTGAACGCGAACAGTACCTATTTTTTAGAAGGAAAAGTTTACGATTCTAGTTTAAGAAAATTAATGCCGGTAACCGATAGAAAAAGTGAAACCTTGGAGAAGGTACCTCATTTAAGTATTCAAGCTCCCAAATGGTTGCCTGTTTGGTTATTTGCTTATAATTACCCGCAAAATGTAAACAAAGATGGTGTGCCAATTCCGGGTATAACCGATGAGCATAATCGCGTACTTCCTAGTCCTGTATTTCCAACCCCACTTTACGAAACCTTAATCTGCGGCTTCTTTTTCCTTGTGCTATGGGCTATAAGAAAGAAAATAAAAGTAGCAGGATTAATGAGTGGAATCTATCTTTTCTTAAATGGTTTCGAAAGATTTGCCGTAGAAAAAATAAGGGTAAATAATGTTACAAGTTTCTTTGGTATTCATCTAAGTCAAGCAGAAATTATATCCTTTTGCTTAATGTTAGCAGGTATCGGTTTGTCAACTTGGGCATTAATGCGAAAAGCAAAAAAGCAAAAAAAAATCTAAGGGTTTTCCATTAATACCTATTGTTTGCCAATCAACCCGAATTTAAGTCGCACGTATATTTAACGAATCACTAATTCTAAACATGATTAATTTGCTTCTGCTTACAGCATATTAATCGCATATAAACTTTAATTAAATTTAATTACACTATTATGAAAAAGGTTATTCTACCTATTTGTTTATTTATCACCGGCTTATTGGTTCAAGTTGTTGCCCAAGCGCAAACGGCCGAAGAAATTATCGAGAAGTATATAGCCGCAATTGGTGGTGCAGATAATGTAAGAAAAATTAATTCAATGAAAGTAACCGGTCATGTAGAGGTTCAAGGCATTGAAATTCCTTTTGACGTTGCCGCCGTAAATGGTAAAGGATTTAGAACAGATGCTGAATTTCAAGGAAACAAAATCATTGATATTGTTACACCAACTAAAGGTTGGTCACAAAATCCATTTGCCGGTAAAACTAGCATTCAGCCGTTAACAGATGATGAGTTAAAAGAGAAACTAGATGAATTGGATATTCAAGATGCTTTTGTTGATTACGCAGCAAAAGGTTCTACCATTGAATCTTTGGGAAAGGATGAAGAAGACGGAAATGAATATTTTAAAATTAAATTGACCACCAAAAATAAAAATGAATCAGTTTATTATTTTGACCTTAAAACTAACTTGATTTATAAGCGCGAGTCAATTATGAAACAAGAGGGTCAAGAAATTAAAATGACTGCCAAAAATTTTGATTACCAATTTACTGAAATTGGCGTAAAAATTCCATTTAAAGTAGATCAAGGTGGTATGGTAATGGTTTATAAAACGGTTACTTTTAACGTACCGGTTGACGAGAAAATATTTAGCGATAAATAATTATTCCTGAAACTTTTAAATAAGTCTTATTTCAATTTTTATTTGAATTGAAGTAAGACTTTTTTTTAAACGAAAATATAATTAAAATGAAAAAAAATGGACTCTTCTTATTGATACTTTTGATTGTAGAATTAGGCAAATTAAATGCACAGGTTTCAATCAATTCTTCACATTTTCAGTCACTTACCGCAAGGTCACTCGGCCCATCAATTATGAGTGGTAGAGTTACTGCAATTGAAGGGATTCAGGTTGCCGACCAACTAAATTTATATGTTGGTACTGCCGGAGGGGGTATTTGGAAAAGCCAAAATGGAGGGATGAGCTTTAACCCGGTATTTGATAAGTATTGTCAAAGTATTGGTGCGCTAGCCATTGACAAATCAAATCCCAAAATTGTTTATGCAGGAACAGGGGAAAGTAATATGCGCAATACGGTTTCAATTGGCGACGGTTTATATAAAACTACCGATGGGGGAGCCAATTGGCAAAAAATTGGATTAGATAGTAGTGAGCATATTAGCAAAATAATTATAGATCCCAACGATCCCAAAACGCTTTGGGTAGCTGTGCCCGGCGCATTGTGGAGTAGTAGTAGTCATCGTGGTTTATATAAATCTACCGACGCCGGAAAAACATGGAAAAAGCAGTTGTACGTAAATGAATTTTCAGGTTGTACAGATATCGCTATCCATCCAACAAACCCAAAAGTAATGCTAGCAAGTTTTTGGCAAGTACTTAGAAAACCATATTCCTTTGCTTCTGGAGGTCCGGGAAGTGGATTGTATAAGAGTGTTGATGGAGGTGAAACATGGGTAAAGCTAAGTAACGGTTTGCCCGAAGGCGATTTGGGTAGAATTATTGTAACTTTTAATCCATCAAAACCTAGTGAAGTTTTATCAATTGTTGAAGCAAAAACGCCGGGTTTGTTTGTATCAAAGGATGAAGGTGCAACTTGGGAAAAATTAGCAGCAACTGAAAATATTACCGCACGACCTTTTTACTTCAGCACATTGGTGTTCGATCCAAAAGATCCTAAACGCGTTTATCGCCCGGCATATGATTTTCAATATTCAAAAGATGGTGGTTTCTCTTGGACGAATGCAGTTTTTGGAGGTGTTTATCCGCATGCGGATCATCATGCGTTATGGATTAATCCATTAAATACAGATCAATTGTTTTTAGGCACAGATGGCGGGGTATATATGAGTGCAAATAAAGGTGTTTCTTGGTCTTTTTTGAACAACTTACCGGTTGGCCAATTTTATCATGTGTCTACCGACAATGCACCAATTTATAATGTATATGGTGGATTACAAGATAATGGGAGTTGGAAAGCACCAAGTTCTTCAGCCGGCGGCGTTGCCAGTGCAGATTGGTTAGACTTAAATGGTGGAGATGGATTTTGGGTTCAAACGAATCCATTGGATCACAATATTATTTTTGCTGAATCGCAAGGAGGTAATGCCAATAGAATAGATTTAAAATCTGGTCTTAGTTTTTCTATCAAGCCGCAACGAGTTGCAGGTGAAGAGGAACATCGGTTTCACTGGAATACCCCAATACTAACGGCTGCTAGTAAACGTAAATCGGCCACAGGTAAGCCATTATATAATTTATACATGGCCAATCAATATTTATATCGTTCTAATGATGAAGGAAGAAACTGGGAACGTATCTCGCCCGATTTAACTACCAACGATAAGCAAAAACAAAAAACAGAAGAAAGTGGCGGTATTACAGGAGATAACACCAGTGCCGAAAATCATTGTACCATATTTACCATTTCCCAGCATGCGGATAATGAAAATAACATTTGGGTAGGAACGGATGATGGTAATTTGCAAGTAACCTTGGATGGCGGTAAAACTTGGCAAAACAAAGCTGCGGCTGTTTGGGCTGCAGGTATACCAAAGGGCGCATGGGTGAGTTCTATAGAGTTGTCAACATTAGTAAAAAATAGAGTGTATGCAACTTTTGATCATCATATGTATGGCGATCATCGCACTTATGTTGCAATGAGTAACGACGGTGGTAATACTTGGGTAAGATTACAGTCGCCTGAGTTTACAGGTTTTGCCCATGTTATCAGAGAAGATATTAAAATGGATAAGCTCCTGTTTTTGGGCACAGAAATGGGCTTGTTTATATCAATGGATGGCGGCGCAAACTGGATGCGTAGTAAATATCAAGGTATGCCATGGTTTAATATGGTAAGAGATATTCGTATTCATCCAATTGCAGGCGATTTAATTATTGCCTCACATGGTAGAGGAATTTATATCGTGGATGAAATACAACCATTGAGAGAATTGGCAAAGACGGATATCAATAAAAATTTAGTCTTCTTTCCGGTTAAAGATTATAAATATGATTTCAATCCGCAAGTTGGCGCAACCGGAAATAATATTGACGGATGGGTTAGCGGAAATAAAGATTTGTTACCTACCTTTTATTATTACTTGAAGCAACCGCCAAAAGATGTGGTTAAGATTGAGATTTACGATGAGCAAAATAAAAAAGTAAAAGACTTATCGGGTACGGCTCAAAAAGGAATCAACAAGGTAAATTGGAATTTAAATGCGAATCCGCCAAAGGTGGCTAAAGGAGGCTTTGTTGCCGGTTCTTCGGTATTGTATTCCGGAGTTTTAGCGCCACGCGTACCGGTAGGAAAATACAAAGTGGTTATTAAAGCAGATACCAATTCTTTTAGCCAGATACTTCAAATTTTACCAAATCCTGCCAAAGGTTTTACAACTGAATCAATCAAGAAAATAAATCAACAAGGTATGCGCCTATTTAAAATTCATGAAAAGTTGGCTGCATTAGTTGATAGTATGGATAATACCATTGCCGCAATTAAAAAGTATGATAAGCCGGCCAAAGAAGCGGTTGTGAAAATGCAACAGTTGGATAGCATGCGTTTTGAAATTTTAGAATTAAAACGCCAAACCGTTTTCTTTGATGAATTTAAGTTTAGAAGAAGATTAAGTGATTTGTATTTAGAAATTGTTTTTGCATTAGAACCATGGTCAGCTTCCAAAGAGGCAGCAATTTTACTAATGGAAAATGAATATAGCTTAATTGAGAAAAAAGTGTATGCAATCTTCAAGTAAGTTTAAATACTAAATTGTTAAAGATAGCACCTTAATGGGTGCTATCTTTTTAATAGCCCTTTTTTAGTTAACTTACCATGAGGATTATTAAAGGCTATTTAAAATAGCTATTTGTACGCCAAAATAAGGTTATGAAAAATTATATACTACGTTTATTTGCTGTTTGCTTGTTTTGTTTTACCGCATTTTCCGGTAAGGTTAATGCTGCTACAACCCCTGTTTTGTTTGGCACCCAAGAAATTGGTGGTTCCGGTTTGAAAATTGCCGTTGCGCATCCTGTTAAGCCGGTAAAAGCTTGGAAGCAAAGGTTAATGCAACGTATTATAAAATGGAAATTACATCGGTGGCAAAAGTTAAACAGCAAGGGAAAGATGACGGCAAAAGAGGCTGATCTTTTTGCAAATACTTCTTTGGCAACAGGCTTGGGAACCTGGGTTTGCGTTTTATTGAGTACAATAACCACCGGAGGCTTTTTCTTTGTTGCTGCCTTATTGTTAGGATTAGCAGCGGTTATTTTTGGATTTGTGGGTTTAAGTGATACGACCAAAAAAGGAAGAGCAATATGGGGTATTGTTTTTGGCGGAGGATTTCTGTTAATTTTTCTATTTCTTCTAGTTTTAATTGCCGGCTATTGGGCACGATAATTTCACCAGGTTTTTAATTCGTTCGTTTTAAAAACATACTCGGGTGTATAGATTGAGTGTGTTGTCTTAAATTGATACCAGGGTGAAAGACTAAGGTTATTTGGATTTTTTAAAATATGCATGTCTTGTGCCGGCATATAACCTTGAAGCAATAGATAAATAGCATCTCCTTTTTCGTTTATGGCTTTATCAATAATTAGTACGGCATGTCCAGGAAATCCACCCCTAATAAGTACATCACCCGGTAATGCCTCTTGAATATTTTTGTAATGCAATTGTTTTGAAAGCGAAGCAGTACCGCATGCGCCAAAAACAATTTCTAAAAATTGATCTAAATGAGTTTGGGTAAAGGGGGATCCAAACTGATAAGCTTTTCCATTATTATCGAAGAATTCAATCTTTGAAAAAAGTTGCTTTTCAAATAAATATTGTGCACGTAATTTCATGATAACATCCGCACATTGCATCAAATTTTTTGTTCCGATAGGGATGTCTATTACTGCATATTGTGCCGATTGGTTCGGTTTTTGCAAGCCGTTGAACAAAAAAACAGTGGTGTTTTTTCTCAAGTGTAAATGTTGTAGCCAATTGCCAAAAGAATTTGAATCAGTTTGAATGCGATGAAAATTTTGTGGTATCGGAATTGCGGATACAACACTAATTTCAATTGAATCGGGGATAGGAGAAAGTTGGGGCTGGGTTGAGTCATTTTGCCCATGGCAACTTATACATAAAAAGCTAATTATTAATAGAATGACGTTACAATGCATAATTACTTAATTTTGAAAAGTATTGATGCAAAAAGAACGAAATCGCATAACAAGAAAAGTTAAAACCTATGGCAAGTATTCTAATAATAGATGATGAAAGGGCAATACGGAAAACATTAGCCGAAATTCTTAGTTATGAAGGATATAAAATTGAGGAAGCTGCTGATGGTGAGGAAGGATTAAAGAAGTTTAGCGGTACTACTTTTGATGTTGTATTGTGCGACATTAAAATGCCTAAAATGGATGGTATTGAGTTTTTAGAAAAGGCGAAGGCCATCAATCCGGATGTGCCAATTATTGTTATTAGTGGTCACGGAAATATTGAAACCGCTGTTGATGCGGTTAAAAAAGGAGCATTTGATTATATCAGCAAACCGCCGGATTTAAATCGGATGCTGATTACGCTTCGCAATGCTTTAGATCGACAAACCTTAGTTACTGAAACAAAGGTTTTGAAGAGAAAAGTGGCAAGAGTACAAGAGATAGTTGGGGATAGTGCACCTATTCAAAAAATAAAAGACACGATCGACAAAGTTGCACCTACTGACGCGAGAGTTTTAATTACAGGTGAAAATGGGGTGGGTAAAGAATTGGTTGCCCGTTGGATTCATGAAAAAAGTAATAGAAGTAGCGGCCCAATTGTAGAGGTGAATTGTGCGGCTATTCCAAGTGAACTAATTGAAAGTGAATTGTTCGGGCACGAAAAGGGTTCCTTTACTTCAGCTATCAAACAACGTATTGGTAAATTTGAGCAAGCAAATGGCGGAACCCTATTTTTAGATGAAATAGGCGACATGAGTTTGGGCGCACAAGCAAAAGTATTGCGTGCTTTACAAGAAGGGAAAATTACCAGAGTGGGTGCCGATAAAGATATTTCAGTAGATGTAAGAGTAGTAGCTGCAACCAATAAAGATTTGTTGAAAGAGGTAGAAGACAAAAATTTTCGATTAGATCTTTATCATCGTTTGGGAGTAATTATTATACATGTTCCGTCATTAAATGATCGTAGAGGAGATATTCCCCAATTGGTTGAATTTTATTTGGATATTATCGCAAAAGAATATGGTCAACCTGCAAAGGCAATTGATAAGGCTGCTATGGATGCCTTACAACAATATAATTGGACCGGCAATATTAGAGAGTTAAGAAATGTAGTAGAGCGGCTAATTATCTTGTCTGCAAAATCAATCACCTTAGAGGATATTGAAAATTATGTAATGCCTAGAAAATAAAACTAGCTTATTCTTTTTACTAAAAAGGTCCCAATTGATTTTTTTCAATTGGGACCTTTTCTTTTTATCTTACTAAAATGACATTACCTTTCATTTGATATCGTTTTCCGGAATTGCCTTTTCCTTGCAATACCCAAACGTAATTGCCTGGTTCTTGTTTTCTGCCTTTATAAGTACCATCCCAGCCGCGATCTAAATTAGAGGTTTGAAATATTAGTTCTCCATACCTATTGTAAATACTGAAGAAATCTGTTTGCATGATACCGGCAGGTATCACCCTAAATATTTCATTCAAACCATCACCGTTAGGAGAAAATGCATTTGGAACGTAATAGCCTTCCTGTGCAAATATTTTTATATCTACAGTATCGGTGCCTTTACATCCAAACTGATCATAACCTATTACAATAAATCGAGTGTCTCGATG
>JBJOQA010000362.1:0-2718 GCA_046050225.1 Bacteroidota bacterium
TACGATGTTATTTACTATTTTGGCGACGAAAAGTTTGAGAATGAAATTCATAATAACTATCGTCATCTAATGAATTATCTCGACATCTAATCAACACCTGTATACATCATCGAGAATTATAGTCGCAATCTGAATGATACGATTCGCCTGCATTTAAGCAATAACCGTTATTTTTATCCCTTGAACCTAGTGTAGCATCATGCGAATTGTACTGTTTCGAATATTTTTTTTATTGACCATTTTAAGTTGCAGTGCAGCCGTATTCGCACAAAATATCGAGTATAGTACGCGAGTTGCCGATACCTTATTTCAACGCAATGCCGACTCTTCGGGTAAAATATATATCAGAAAAGTAAAGTTGGCCGGTAACGACCTCACCCGAAATTTCATTGTACTGCGTGAGATTCAATTTCATGAAGGCGACTCAATTTCTATTAATAGCCTGAATCAACAACTTCAATTAGCACGTCAACAGGTTTATAATACCAAGCTATTTGCCGAGGTGAGGGTGATTCCCATCAAAGTGGCAAACAATGCCATTGATATATTATTTATCATGAAGGAACGTTGGTATATCTACCCCATTCCGCAATTCAAATTATTAGATCGAAATTTAAACGAATGGATTCAAGATCATGATGCAGATTTTGGTCGCGTTATTTATGGATTAGTTTTTACGCACTTTAACCTAACCGGCAGAAAAGATCAACTACGCGTGGTATTGCTGAATGGATTTACCCAAAATTTATCCTTTTCTTACAGTCGCCCTTTCACCAATAAAGCTTTAACCAATGGTTTTAGTTTTGGCGGCGGCTTTAATCGCAATAAAGAATTTATTTATAAAACCGATAGCTTCAATAAAGCGATGAACTTCAACAATGAAAGTTTTTCGCGCAAAAATTATTTCGCAAACATTGGCTATACGCTTCGCCCCAATATCTTACATCAACACCAATTTAATTTGGTTTTTAATCATATCGAAATAGCCGATTCGGTACGCCAAGCTCGCTACAACCCCTATTACTTCAACGAAGGCGGAACGAAAGCCTCCTTTATTGATTTTATTTACACCTATCAATACATCAATACCAATAACGTAATTTATCCCTTAAATGGCACTACAGCGCAATTACGACTTACTAAACGTGGGCTTGGATTTACCGGTGGCCAAAACATGTTGGTGATGGAAGGCACTTATAATCGCTATTGGGCTTTAGCTAAACAATGGTATGCCGGTTTTCAGGCAAATGGCAGATTAACGCTTCCGTTCAAACAAGGCTATTTAAATCAACGCGCAATGGGTTATGGTGAAAATTATTTGCGTGGACTAGAGTTGTATGTAATTGACGGCGTGGCTCTTTCTTGGACCAAATTTACCCTACGCAAAAAACTGTTTGCCATCAACATTCCGGTTCCGGTTAAGTCAAAATATTTGTCGGGCATACCCCTAACTTTTTTTGCCAAAACTTACAGCGACTTGGGTTATGTTTACAACCGTGCACCCTATCAAGCACAGCTAAACAACAAATTTTTATATACAGGCGGATTTGGTTTAGATATTTTAACGCAGTATGATTTCAACATGCGTTTTGAATACAGTTTTAACCAACTCGGCAAGAGTGGTTTATTTATTCATGCCTACAGTGGTTTTTAAGCCTTAACTTTGTAACTTATCCTGATTTCACCTTAAGAATCAAGTTTAAAATCCTGATTTTGAGTTAAAATTGCATATCATGAAAATCGCCATTTATAGTAGGGGTATTGAAAATGACCAGCATAAAGACATGGAGTCTTTCTTGCAGGAATTAAATAACCACCAAGTAGAGCCGATTTTTTTTCAGGATTTCTTCAACCGCTTTTACTCTGCGGTAAACATGGAAGGCAATTACAATACATTTAATTCTGCTGATGATTTAGATGAAAGCATCGATTGTATCATCAGCTTGGGTGGCGATGGCACCTTATTAGATACGGTAACTTTTGTTCAAGATAAAGGCATCCCCGTTTTAGGAATCAATTATGGCCGTTTAGGTTTTTTAGCTAATATCGGTAAAGAAGAATTGCACTCTGCCATTACCGCATTGGTTGAACGCACCTACGTTACCGAATACCGCACCATGATTCATTTGGATGCAGATATTCCAATCTTTAACAATAGCCCCTACGCACTCAACGAATTTACTTTGCAAAAGAAAGATTCGTCTTCCATGATTAAAATTCACACTTATCTTAACGGTGAATTTTTAAATACCTATTGGGCCGATGGCTTAATTGTAGCTACGCCAACAGGTTCTACCGGCTACTCATTAAGTTGTAATGGCCCGATTGTGTTTCCGGATAGCGGTAGTTTTGTAATTACACCGGTAGCGCCGCACAACTTAAATATTCGCCCCATTGTGGTGCCCGACAATAATATCATTTCATTTGAGGTAGAGGGCCGAACCGATTCTTTTATTTGCACGTTAGATAGCCGACGCGTAGTTGTACCAAAAGAGGCACAACTAGCGGTGAAGAAAGAGAAATTCGGCATCAATCTCATTCGCTTAAATGAAAATAATTTCTTACAAACCCTGCGCAACAAACTTTCTTGGGGCTTGGATGTAAGAAACTAATATTTCATTCGGCTTTTTATTCCCGCCATTTCAATCAATCATTGTTTCATTGCATCATGAACTATTTAGCCCATGCCTTTCTTTCATTTGGCGACCCCAACTTGTT